>JASJDE010000134.1 GCA_030065195.1 Erythrobacter sp.
GGCTGCTCCCCGATAGCTCAGCGGTAGAGTAGGTGACTGTTAATCACTTGGTCGTTGGTTCGAATCCAACTCGGGGAGCCATATCTCACTCAATTTTCTGTGTTTTTACCGTTTGATGGGCCGTTCGCGCCTGCGCGTTCCCATAGCGGGTTTCGATCGTGGACCGGTCGGTACAGGGAACTGTCTGCACCCACCCCGAAATCGCGGTACCAGTCTTCGAGATTCGTCAGCACTCCGTTGACGCTGAAGGGCGGCGGAGGTTGGGATGCCTGGCGGGCCATGCTCCGCAAGGCTTCCTCGCTCGCGACCATGCGGGTCTTCTGCACAAGCGCGAGCCAATATCTTTGCGGGCCGGTGAAGCCATCGAGCACGATGCCGGCTTCTTCCGGGTGATCCTGCAGGTACAAATCATAGGCTCGTCGCCCTATCAGCGCACCCGTCAGGTCGCCGACGATTTCGCCGATCATCTGATCCGATTTAAGCGTCACACCCGGCAACGCTTCATAGGCACCAAATTGCTCGATCAAGCGCCGTGTGCGCTCTTCGTAGGCGGCGCGCGACGCGGGCGTCCACCAATCCCTCAAGGCTCCTCGGCTGTCGAACTTCGACCCCTGATCGTCCAGCGAATGCCCGAATTCGTGGCCGATCGTCGACCCGATCGAGCCGAAATTGACCGCCATGTCCGCATCGGGATCGAAGAATGGCGGGAGCAACGCTCCGGCGGTGATGAAGATCTTGTTGTATTGCTGATGGAAGCCGAGGCCGACGCGGTGGGGATACATATTCCAATCGCCCCACCTCGAAATGGGCTGGCCAATGCGCGTCCTATCGGCAGCCCAATTCGCCTCGCGGATGCGGCGAATATTGCCCACCAGGTCGCCGGGCTGGGTGCGTAGCTCCGCGAGATCCGTCCGTACTTTGGGCTCGGCCATCTCGAAAATGATCGCATCCGCCTTGGCCAGCGCCTCTCTGCGAGTGAGATCATCCATCCATTCCGTTTCGAGCAATTGCTCGCGAAATGCCCGGCGAACGTATTCGCCGATCTCCAGCACTTTGCGGTTGCTCGATTCCGGAAAATGCCGAGCGACATAGAGCGAGCCGACGTCCCAACCCAGCTGACCCTGGATCAGCTCGGTCGCGCGCTCGCCACGCGATGCGCGCTCGGCCACGCCGAAAAGCCGCTGGGCGTAGAAGCTATGTCGGCGTTCGCCGAACCTATCCGGTAGGAAGTCCGCATGGTTATTGATCCAGTGGAACGCCAGGTAGCTCTTCCAGCTCTCGACGGGAACTTCCCGGAACAGGGCTGCGCTGTCGACAATGGCACCGATGCCGAAATTGACGCGTTCGAGGTCGCCCAGGCCTTTCGCATCGAGATACGCCGACCAAGGAAATCCCGGAGCTCTATCGCCAAGGTCGGATGTCGCGATCAGCTCGAACGCAGCGCCCGCGTCGCGCAAGCGCGCAAAATCCCACATGACATTGGCAAAGCGCGTTTCGAGTTCCAGGACGCGCTCGGCGTGGATTTGACCGCCGTCCAGACCCGCTGCGTCGAAGCTGTCCGCAATGTAGTCCCGATAGGCCGTCCGATGGTCGGGATAGGGCGCTTCGCCGCTTTTGTAATAGGCCTGAGCCGGAAGACCGAGACCGGTGACGCGATACTGCTCGAGCGACAGCACATATCCGCCCTGCATGTCGACCGGCGGTTTGACGACCAGATGAAATACCGAGCTGGCCATCGGATCGGCCATGAAACGCGCGACCTGATCGTGGCTTTCAATTCGTGCGATCCGATCGAGGCCCTCGCGAATGGGATCGACCCCGAGCATCTCGATCCGGTCTGCATCGATGTAGCTGCGGTGCAAATCCTGCAGTCGACGTTCGGCCGAACCCGCTGCTCCCCGCGGCGCGGCGAGAATGTCGGCCATGATGGCTTCGACATCGCGGTATATCCCGAGCTGCGCGACCCAAGGTTCGGACAGGAAGTTTCGATCGGGCGGAATCCGCGTGGAGTCGATCCAGCCTTCATTGACGAAGCGATAGAAGTCGTCGCCCGGCTCGACGGTCTCGCTTAGATGTTCGGTCTGGACGCCCCAGGCTCCATGCAAGGGCTTTGCCGCATCCGCATGGAGCAGTGACGGAAAACACAGCAATGCGCCTGCGACCAACCACCAACGTCTCGGAAGATCTGGCTTGGAATGCGACCTCACGACAAGCAAATCTCCCTCCTTGACGGACATGGATCGCCCGCTCCGGATCCCTGCGTCGCAGCGGCGAACGCATCCCAAGTCTCGGCCTTGCGCGCGTGTCCTGAAAGGACGAATTCCACGTCGAGCCCCAGCCCCTCGATTATTCGATACATTTCCATTGCCGAAGGCTGAACGCGCGTCGGGCCCACGGCGACAAGCCCATGATAGTGATCGTCCTGGAACAATGCCTTCGATGCGGCATGGTAGATAAACGCGTTCTCGCTCGCATGCGATGTACCTCGGACATGAATGGATAACGGGCCGACCGCGTCGTCGGTCGCAAAGACGTCAATCGACACCGTGTCCATATTCTTGCGTTCTGCCTCGAGAACGGCGTGCGCCTGTCGCGTCAGGTGCAGTGTTGCCCCCAGTTCTATCGCCTCGCCAACGGCATCCATGTGGTCGCTGTGATGGTGGGTGACTACGACGCTCCTGAGCGGCATTTCGCGACCGAGGTGCTCCTTCAATGCTTCATAGCGGTCCTTCAATCCGGCATAGGCATTGACCGCAATCACACCGTCGTCATCGAGCACGAACAGTCCATAGTCTTCCCGACCGACCATGAATGCGCCTCCGCCAATCGCATCGACGGTCATCTCCGATTGCTCGACGGTTGCGGCGGGAGGCGCGAATCCGTCTTCGATTGCGATATCGGGTCCGACATCGCGATTGGGAGTAAAGGTGAGGCCCTGATCGTACTCGGTCAGCGTATCGCCGACATAGATATGGACTTCCGAAGCGTAACTCACCCCATCGACCCGGCGATGCATCGAAAACAGCAGGTTCACTTCACCGATCTCGCGCTCCATTGTCAGCCTTCGGATCAGTCCGTCGCGTCGCGAGACATATGCAATCGCGCGCTGCGTTCCCGTGCTCACTTCAAAGGCTATCCTGTCCTGCAAATGGCCGCGATAGTGCGCCGTTCCGAGGTACTCGATATCCAGCGAAGCGGTTGCGAGGCGGTATGCGAGCAACGCGTCGGAACTGCGGAAATCGACATTGAACCATTGCCAGAAGCCGCCGCGCTCGCTCGGCGTCGCGGTCATGTCGAAATAATCGAGCGCGGTTGCACCATCCTGATCGACGACGTAGCGATTATGGTAGGCATTGCCGTTCTGATAGGTCCAGCGCTCGACGCTTCCGTGTTCGCGCACGAGATCGAAATGCTTGCGAAGTCGGTCACGCTCGAATTCGACGAAACCCGCAGTCTGCCCTTGCCCGGGCCAAGCCAGCCGCCGGTTGCTGACGATCGAAACGCTCGACAGGGATGTCAGTGCGTCGCCGCCATAGGCCAACGTCAACCTTTCGATCGTTTCGGCTACTCGCGCATCGAGCGTCTGGGCCGAAGCGGGCAGCGCTCCGAGCGCAATCATTAGAATCGCAAGCAGTGAAAATCGCATCTCAGCCTCCTCAGGAATCCCAGAGAGCCGAAGCTCTCGAAAGCTGATCGAAGCTAGATGCCGGCCATCCGGGCGTCCTGCGGATTTGTTGAAATAGCTGACGGATTTCGCGCCCTTCCCGAATTTTCGGAAAGCATCCGTCTGTAAGAAGAAGGGGTCATGCCATGCACAGCCTTGAAGGCCTTGTTGAACGATGACAGCGATTTGAATCCCGCATCGATTGCGAGCGTGAGGATCGGCAAGTCGGCGGTGTCGTCTTGCTCCATTGCCTCACAAACCGCCTCGATCCTCGCGCGATTTATGAACGTACTGAAATTCGTGTAGCCAAGACCGTCATTTACTAAACCCCGCAGGCGATGCTGGCTGACGCCGAGAACTGCCGCGAGGCTCACGATAGTAATCGTCGGATCGCGGAAGGCCTCCTTCTCGAATACATGCTGGCGAAGCTTTGGCAGAAGCGCACGGTCGCGCGCGCTAAGGGCACGTTCCGCCGCCGCGGCATTGTCCGGCGGGGTCTTTGGCAAATCGAACCGCAGCATCCAGCTCGCCCCGAAAGCCAGCGCGGGCAGGATTGCCAATACCTTTGCCGTGCGATGATCGATCGGACCGTCTCTGGGAAGCAGTTCGGAAGCCGCAGCCAGGATCGTCACGACGAACAGCAAGACAACAAAATATGTCCGCGAACTGCGTCGGCTTTCGACCAGATCGTCTCCGCGACCGCCTAGCGTCACCCATACGAGGTGACCAATCAGGGCAATCGAGGAAATCCCGCCATAGACCGGCAGCCAGTCGGGCTGGTCGGCCACAAGGTCCAAAGCGGCCAGTCGGGGCCAGAAAATCGGTCCCGCATAAAGGAAGCCGACGATCACGTGCCACGCTCTCAGCGTGAAGTCGCGCTCATACAGGCTCAGCGCGAAGAGCCACACGAATACCAGGTGCGGAATGTCCAAGAACCGGACGAGAGTGAACAATGGCTCCGGAGGACGAAGTTCGGGCGGGGAATAGCCAAGGAAGAGCGCGCTCACACTAACGCAGGCGAGAATGAGATAGGGTGCGCTCGGCCAATCCTTGCGATATCGCCAGCTGGCAACGGCAATCGCCACCAGCAGGCCAAGCCCGCCAAATCTCAGCAGCGCATCAAGGAAGATCATCTCTGCTCCATGCTCTTGCAAGGCTGCGAGAAATCACATCTGAACGGCTCATCCGCCGCAACTATCGGCTGTCGCCGGTCAATTCACCATCGAGTCGATGAGTGCAATTGTCCGCTCGACCGCTGGCATGTCCGCCAACAGCCATGTAAAGCAAGCGTATCACGTTTCGGGTACGACCGATTACGTCCTCGTCGTCAGGGGACCGTCGCTGGCCTGGTACGAAAAATGGGCCACGCAGACACTGATGAGCGATCACAACATCAAGAGGCACGACACCAGCCTCGTCTATTCCTGCAAGAAGCTCGAACCGGCGATCGAGATCTGACTCTGGTTTCGCCGCCGATGAGTGCTCTCGCAACTGCCATGAAATCTCGCACGGACGCAGATGGTTATCGGGGTTGCCTGATCGCTCCAAAACGCTCAGGATGACGGACTTCGGATAGGCAAGAGGGCCGGTGGCGAGATTCGACCGGTCGGGGTTAGAGTCGGGGAAACAGGGTTGTCGGACGATTTGCGCCGTGACACGCTTTTCGTAGCGCTTACGCGCCCGCAAATGTTCGCCGGTGTCACTTACACGTTCTTCGTCATCAACGCCGTGATCGCGGTCGAACTGTTCCTGATATTCCGGGCATGGTGGGTTCTGCTGATTGCGGTGGCATTGCACGGCGTCGGGATGCTCGCCTGCCTGCACGAGCCCCGCATATTCGACCTTTGGCTTACCCGGGTCAGGAATTGCCCGCGCATCAAGAATTACGCGATCTGGAAATGCAACTCCTACCGCCCCTGACACGCAATCCGAAAGCGATGGCTCGAGAAGCGCCGGCCGGGGCGCACCTGCCCTATGCGCGTCATATCGACGATGTGACTATCGAGACGCGCGACGGATTGCTGATGCAGACCATCAAGCTTGGCGGGCTGCTGTTCGAGACTGCCGACAGCGACGAGCTCAACTATCGCAGTGGGCTGCGCGATGCGATGCTCCGGACTCTCGGAAGTTCGCGATTTGCGGTCTATCACCACGTGGTTCGGCGGCGCGCGGAAGCGTCGCTCCAGCCCGTCAAAGCGGACGACTTCTCGGCGCGTCTCGACGCACAATGGCAAACCAGGCTGGCCGGTAAGCAGCTTTATGTGAACGAGTTGTTCCTCACCATCGTACGCCGGCCGTTGCAAGGCCGCATCGGGTTCGCCGACCGTTTGCGCAGCTGGTTCCTGCGCAGCTCGCACCGCAACGCGACGCTGATGGCGGCGGAGAAGCACGCTCTTGATCGCGCGCGCGACGCTTTGATGGCATCGCTCGCGGCCTACGACCCCCGGGTGCTGAGCGTCTATCAGACGGAAGACGGTCCGCGTTCCGAACCGCTGGAATTCCTGTCCTGCCTGTTCAATGCAGACATGCGACCCGTTTCCTTGCCGCATGGCGACCTGGGGCACTTTATTCCATCCAGGAGGATCAGTTTCGGCCAGGATTGTGTAGAACTCGGGCCGAGCGGCGAACTGCCGCGCCGGTTCGTCGCGATGCTATCGATCAAGGATTATCCCGGCACGACCTTTCCCGGCATGTTCGACGAACTCTATCGTCTACCGTTCGAACTGCATGTCGCCCAGAGCTTCGCCATGGTCGAACGGGCGCAGGCTCTCAGCCAGATGAACCTTGCGCTCCGGCGCATGCGCTCAGCAGAGGACGAAGCCCTGTCGCTGCGCGACGAGCTAACCGCAGCGAAAGACGAGGTAGCGGCCGGGCGCGCGGGATTTGGCGAGCACCATTCTACGATCGCAGTCCATGCCGAAAGCCCCGAAACGCTGGAGGATCACGTCGCCGAAGTGATCGCGCTGCTCGCCGATCTCGGCATAAATGCGGTGCGTGAGGATATTGCGCTGGAACCGACATACTGGGCCCAGTTCCCGGGCAATTTCCGTTACATAGGGCGGCGGGGCTTGGTTTCGACGACCAATTTTGCCGGTCTCGCGAGCCTTCACAATTTTCCGGTCGGTCGCGCACGCAACAACCATTGGGGCGACGCCGTCACACTGTTCGAAACCACAGCAGCCGGGCCTTACTTCTTCAATTTCCACCAGCAGGATCTCGGTAATTTCACTGTCATCGGACCCTCGGGTTCGGGCAAGACGGTCCTGCTCAACTTCCTGCTTGCGCAGGCGCGCCGGTTCAATCCTCGCACCATCTTCTTCGACAAGGATCGCGGCGCCGAATTGTTCATCCGGGCGATTGGCGGACAATACGATCGCCTGAGTCCGGGGATGAACTCGGGGCTCAACCCCTTGCAGCTCGACGATACGCCGGAAAACCGCCAGTTCCTGATCGATTGGCTGACGCTGCTCGCCGGGGGCGCAAGCAGCGCAGAAGCCGACCAGATCCGTGACGCGATCGACACCAGCTTCGGACAACCGATCGAGCGCCGGCGCCTGCGCTACCTGGTCGAACTCTTCCGCGGGGGCGATCGTCCGCGATCCGACGATCTCGCAGCCCGCTTGCGGCCGTGGTGGGGCGACGGCGAACGCGCATGGCTGTTCGACAACGAGCGCGACCAGACAGACCTCGCCGCGCAAACGGTCGGGTTCGATATGACGGCTATCCTCGACGATCCGGTCGCGCGCACGCCTGCCATGTTCTATTTCTTCCATCGCGTCGAACAACGGCTCGATGGGACGCCTGCAATCATCATGATCGACGAAGGCTGGAAGGCACTGGACGACGACGTCTTCGTGCGCCGGATCAAGGATTGGGAAAAGACCATTCGAAAGCGCAACGGCGTTGTCGGTTTCGCGACCCAGAGCGCTCAGGATGCGCTCGAAAGCAAAATTGCGAGCGCGATCATCGAACAGGCGGCAACCCAGATATTCATGATCAACCCCAAGGCGCGGGCCGAAGACTATATCAATGGGTTCGGCCTCAGCCGGCATGAATTCGATCTGGTTCGCTCGCTGCCGGACACGTCGCACTGCTTCCTGATCAAGCACGGGCGCGATAGCGTCGTGGCCCGGCTCGATCTGTCTGGGGAAGCCGATCTGCTGACGATCCTCTCCGGTCGCGAAAGCACGGTCCGGCTGTTCGATGCTCTGGTCGAAAAGACCGGACCGGACCCGGCGAATTGGCTTCACCTTTTGCTCGAAAAGGCAGCCTGATGTCCTGTCCGCAGATCATCACCGGGGAACAGTTCCTGACGCGGACCCTCGCGCATATCGATTGCCAGGCGCAGGTGATCGGCAGCTATGGCTATGTCGCGCTGGGACAGCCGGGATCGCTGGCCTCGACCCTGTTTGTCGGCCTTTTGACCCTGTTCGTCGCGCTGTTCGGTCTTCGGCTGCTGTTCGGGCCGCCCCCCGGGGCACGCGACCTCGTCGTCGATGTCCTAAAGATCGGCATCGTTCTGACGTTGGCCTTTTCCTGGCCCGCATTCCGCACCGTCGTCTACGACGTGACGCTCAAGGGGCCTGCAGAGGTCGCCGGCGTCATCCAGTCGTCGAGCCAGTCGGGCACTACAGGCGATCTCGTTGCACGCTTGCAGAACGCCGACGACCGGATCGTGCAACTGATCGAGACCGGCACGGGACGCCAGACGGGTCAGTTCATAAATCCGGATGCGCCAAGCAATTCTTTCGCCGGCACGGCATTGCAGGACGACAACGCCTTCGGCACGGCGCGATTGCTCTATCTGGCCAGCATTATCGGCACCTTGGCATTGCTGCGGATCGGAGCCGGTCTCCTGCTCGCGCTCGCGCCAATCGTTGCGGGGCTGTACTTCTTCAACCAGTCGCGCGGGATATTCGCCGGGTGGCTCAAGGGGTTGGTGCTGACCATCGCCGGCTCGATCGGCGCAACCGTGGTCCTTACAGTTCAGCTGGCGATGATGGAGCCATGGCTGGCGGACGCGCTAAGGGTTCGCAATTTCGGCTATGCCACCCCCTCGACTCCGATCGAGTTGTTCGCGATGATGCTTGCTTTTGCAGCGGTACACTTTGCAATGATCTGGTTCCTCGCAAAGGTCGTGTTCCATCGCGGTTGGCTGACCTTGCCCGACTTCCCGCGCTTCGTTCGCTCCGATCCGAGCCCGCAGCCTATGGTGATGGCGCAAGCGGCAGGAGCTGGGCCGCAAATCGTGCGAGCCGAGCAGATGAGTAACACGATCGAACGGTCCATTCTCCGAGAATCGATTTCGACCCGCGACAGGATCGTTCAGAACTCCGACACGCGCACATCCACATCACGTGAGACCGTCGTTGCAAGGCAAGGTCCGGAGCGGCTTGGCAGTTCCTATCGCAGGCCAAGTCCGCGCACCTCACGCGCGGCGCAGAGGCGGGATACAAGTCCATGACCGCACAGCCCGACTACGACCTGTCTGACCTACCCGTCTCGGAAAGCTGGGCCACCAGCGTTACGGATGACCTCGAGCGTTCGAATAGACGCGCATGGATCGTCGCGATCATCGCCGCCTTGATTGCGCTGATAGAAGCCGTCGCCCTCGTATTCCTCATCCCGCTCAAGGAGGTCGAACCCTACACATTGCTGGTCGATCGACAGACCGGCAATGTCGAAGCCCTGGCTCCACTGGACGCGCAGGTCGTAGGACCCGATACGGCGCTGACCCGTTCGTTCCTGGTCCAGTATGTGATTGCGCGAGAGAGCTTCACCGCAGACGGCTTGCAGGCCGATTTTCGCCGCGTTTCGTTGTGGT
>JASJDE010000018.1 GCA_030065195.1 Erythrobacter sp.
CGAGCTCAACGAGTGGGAATTCCTGTCAGCGATGGTGCGGCGAACCGGTTGCTACCTGCTGCTCGACGTCAACAATATTTATGTCAGCGCCGCCAATCACGGTTTTTCGGCGGATGATTATCTCGCCGGCCTCCCGCTCGATCGGGTGCGACAGATCCATCTCGCCGGTCACGAGCCCGCGACGCCCGAAAGATCGGTCATTATCGACACGCATGACCGCGAAGTTGCGGACGGTGTCTGGGCGCTCTACGCCAAGGCGATGACGATGATCGACCAACCGGTCGCCACCATGATCGAACGCGACGACCACATCCCTCCGTTATCAGACTTGCTGGTCGAACTGGACCGGGCACGCGGAATTGCGGGCAAAGCCCGCGAACCCGTTCCGGCATGACCGACGCGACGCTTGCCGAGCGCCAGACGGCGTTTATGCGCGCCATCCTCGACGAGCAGGCGCCCTTACCCGACGGGTGGGGCAACTCGCAGGCCGCGGGGATGTCCGTCTATCGCGGCAATTACCGTTCGGCGCTGATGGATGCGCTCGCGAGCACTTTTGAGCGGACTTCTCGCTATGTCGGAGAGGCCGCCTTCAAGCAGGCGAGCGCGCATCATGCGATCTGCCATCCTCCCTCGGGTTGGACCATCGACGAAGCCGGCAGGGATTTCGATACGACCTGCGCCGCCCTGTTCGGCGAGAATCCCGAAGTGGCGGAGCTTGCCTGGCTCGAATGGGCGATGCTCGAAGTGTCGACTTCGGCCGAAACAGCATGCCTCGACCCGCAGGGCTTTGGCGCGGCTACCGCCGAGTTTGACGACGAAGACTGGATGGGCCTCAAGATCGAAGTTCAGCCGCGCGTTTCGGCTCGTGTTGTCGATCATGATCTTGCCGCCATGTGGAATGCCCTGGCCGAAGAAGGGCTGGTGCGCCCGGACCCGCGCCTCGCATCCCCGAAAGGTTGCCTGGTCTGGCGCGAAGGGGAGCGACCGACATTTCTTCTTGTCGATCCGGGTAACGCCCGAGCCTTGGCTGCAATGCAGCAAGGCGCGGGCTATGGCGATGTCATCGCCCTCCTTGCTGGAGCCGATCCGGACCCGGAAACCGTGCAGGACGCCGCGATGCGCGCCGGATCCTTTTTGGGCAACTGGCTTCAGGAAGGCCTCATCGTCTCGCTCAAAACTTGACTCCCGACCACGCGTCGGCACTTTCGCCGGCGAGGAGATCGACCATGCTGACAGAGAGTTCGAGCGAACTGCGCAGTGCCAAGCCGAGTTTCCGTTTGCGCGCCGTCACGTGGCTGATGAGCAAGCGCAAGCCGGTCTTCCCCAACGCGGTCGAGGACTTTCGCTCCTTCATCCAGGCCCGCAAGCCGCCGAAAGACGCGCCGTTGCCGGCGAAGTTTGAGCAGCAATTCCGGGTAGAGCGATGGGAAGCTGCGGGGCAGCCGGTGGTAACGCTTCATCCCAAGAACGGCACTGCGGACTGGCACATGTTGTATTTCCATGGCGGCGGCTTCGTCCTGCCGATGTTCAAGGAACACTGGCCGCTGGCTGCGGCCCTTGTGGAGCAGGTGGGAGTCAGCATCACCTTGCCGCTGTACGAGGTGTCGCCCGAAAGCTCGCACCGCCGGGCGGACGACCAGGCGGACGAGGTGTTTGCCAAACTCTCTCAAGAGCATGACCCCTCCAGGATCGTGCTGTGCGGCGACAGCGCGGGCGGGCATATGGCGCTGAGCCTCGCCCTGCGACTGTCCCGTGCCGACGGCCCGAAACCGGGAAAGCTCGCATTGTTCGCTCCGTGGCTGGACGTCACGATGCAGGACGAAGCGATCGGCGCGGTCGAACCGTACGACTTCATGCTCAAGATCGGCACCCTGCGCGCATGCGGTGAATTGTGGGCGGGAGAACGCGACCCCGCCTCGCCCGAATGCAGCCCGCTCTACACGCCGTTGGAGGAACTCGCCTCGCTGCCGCCAACCCGGATTTGGACAGGGCGGCACGATCTTTTCATCATCGATTCCCGCACCTTCACAGGCAAGCTGCGCGATGCCGGTGTCGACGCCAAGCTGTACGAATACGAAGCCGCGCCGCACGTTTTCATGGCCGTGACGCCGACGCGCGAGGCGAAGGACGTGTTCGGACTGCTCGAGGGGTTCCTTGCCGATTAGGCTCGGAATTCTTCCCCCACCAATTCCTCGCTGATCGCCCACAGTCGCCGGGCGCTCTCTTTGTCGAGCGCATAGCTGCGCACGCCACTGTTGGACGACTCGTTGTCGACCGGCGCAACCCCGCAATCCTCGCAATAGACGCCGCCTGCGCCTTCGAGTTCTTCGGCGGTGGCAGCCCATACCGACGTGGCGGCGCCCTGCGGGATGCTTTTCCACTGGAAGTCCGGATCGCTGGTCGTCACGCGCTGGACCAGGGCTTCGGCCTCTTCTTCGCTGAGATGGCGACCCAGATTGGTGTCGATCCCGCCGGGATGCACGGCATAAGCGTGGATGCCCTTGTCGGCGACCCGCTCTTCCAGACCCACCGAGAACAGCACATTCGCGGTCTTGGACTGGCCGTAGCTGAGCCACGGATCATAGGCCGCATCCTCGAAATTGGGGTCGTCGAGATTGGCCGGAGCGATGAAGTGGCCGCGGCTGGAAAGGTTGACTATCCGCTTGTCGCTCCCCGCTTCGATCAGCGGCATCAGGTGCTTGGTCAGCGTGAAATGGCCGAGATGGTTGGTGCCGAACTGCATCTCGAACCCGTCGGCGGTCTTCGAGAGCGGACAGGCCATGACCCCGGCATTGTTGATCAGCACGTCGATCTTGGAAAGGCACCTGTTCGCTTCCTTTCCGCACGCGCGCACGCCGTCCAGCGAGGACAGGTCGCAAATGATCGTTTCGACGCGGGCATCGGGATGATCGGCCGAGATCGCGGCTGCCGCTTCGTCCAGCTTCTCCTGGCTGCGTCCGGCGAGAACGACATGGGCGCCCTTTGCGGCCATCGCGCGCCCGGTCTCCGCTCCAAGGCCCGAATTGCCGCCCGTCACGAATACGGTCTTCCCGGTCAGGTCTTTGCCTTCGAGGACGTCATCGGTTGTCGATGCCCAGCCAAACTCGCTCATTGTTCCGTGTTCCTCCGCCACTTGGTTTTCTTGGCAGTAGCGTGCGCTATCGGATTGGGGTAGGCATTTGTCTCATGAAAAACGCTCTCGTCATGGCGCTTCTAGCGCTGATCTTCGCCGCCGTTCCCGCTCAAGCCCAGGAGGACGCGCGATGGTCGATCGCGATCCATGGCGGCGCAGGCACGCTCGATCCAGACAGGATGACGCCGGAACGCCGCGCCGCATACGAAGCCGCACTCCAGAATGCGCTCGACGCCGGGGCGCGAGTCCTGGCGGATGGCGGCAGCGCGATGGATGCGGTCAAGGCTGCGATCGTCCCGCTCGAGGATGAGCCGCTGTTCAATGCCGGGCGAGGCTCGGTCTTCACATGGGAAGGCGACAACGAACTCGACGCGTCGGTGATGGATGGCATCGATCGCAGCGCGGGCGCGGTAACCGGCGTGAAGAGCATCAAGAACCCGATCCTGCTCGCCGACAAGGTTCGTACCGACAGCCCGCACGTTTTCCTGATGGGGACGGGGGCCGAGGAGTTTGCCGGAGAGCAGGGTATCGAAACGGCTCCGCCCGAATGGTTCGCCACCGAGCGACGACGGGAATCGCTCGAACGAATGAAGGCGCGCAATCTCTCGTCGCTGGACGTCGACCTTAAGTTCGGCACCGTTGGGGCGGTCGCTCTGGACCAGAATGGGAACCTCGCGGCGGGCACTTCGACCGGCGGTATGACGGGCAAACGCTGGGGTAGGATCGGGGATGCCCCGGTTATCGGGGCGGGCACCTATGCTGACAATCGCGCCTGCGCGGTCTCTGCCACGGGCTGGGGCGAGTATTTCATCCGCGTCGGCGTTGCGCAGGAGATCTGCACGCGAATGCGCCTGTTGCGGGCTACCAACTACCTGAGCCTGGGCACGGCACCGGTTGCGCCAGAAGAGGAGATGGCAACCGCGCAACTCGCCGCCGATGCGGTGATGGCCGAGGTCAAGGAACTGGGCGGCGATGGCGGGATCATCCTCGTCACACCCGAAGGTCACGCGCTCTACAGCTTCAACACCAGCGGGATGTATCGCGGGCGCGCGAACAGCGAGGGCCTGAGCGAAGTGGCGATCTTCAGCGGGGAATAGCCTCCGCTAGTTATCACCCAGCCTGCACCCGCGCGCTTCGAAGATCGGGCGCATCTCGCGGTACGCTGCCGGTGTCAGGTGGAGCGGGATATAGGGATGCAGGTGGTGCACGATGTGGAACTGCATCCCCATCGAGCCGATATTGCCGACGGCCGATTTCCAGCTGCGCGTGTTGGTGTAGCGTAACCGGTGCGTGCCCGGATGATGCGGCGCCCACGATAGGAAGAACAGGATGTAGGTGATGGCGATCTGGTAGGGCAGCCACCACAAAAGCAGTGCCTCCAATGCGTAGCCGTTCCACGCCAGCGCTCCGAGAATTCCGATAAAGGCGACCTTGTAGGCCACCGACAGCACGATCAGATCCAGTCTTCCGGCCCGCACCAAGGACGAGGCGTAGTCACTGTTGCGCTTCGCATTGGGTTGTCTGTTCCTGATCGTCGCCCAGATGGCAGACCAAGGTCCCGGGGCCATCGAGGATATGTCCACGTCCCTTTCCGGATCGTTGGTGTTGCGGTGATGGTCCATATGCGTGACCCGCAGCACTTCAAACGGGTAGACCATCATCCAGCTGGTCGCATGGCCGACCAGTTCGTTGAGCCAGCGAAGCCGCGTGCCCGGGCGTGCGATGATATCGTGCTGCGCTTCATGGGTCGGTAGGTAGACCAGCGCCATGTTGACGCATGCGATCGGGAATGCCGCCCAGAGAGGCAGGAGGCCAAGAAGAACGAGCGGCCATAGGCTCAGCCACGCAGCGAGATTGCCGAACGCCCAGAACACCGCGATCCAGGGCAGCTTGCCCGAATACTTGCGAGCGATCCGGTTTTCGAGCTTGCGCAGATCCCTTTCCGACAGCTGTTTCAGAACGGCGGGAAAGTCGGCGGATTGAACGTTCATATCCAGCGACCACCGACTTGCGCGACCAGACCCCAACTGCCTCCTACTAACAACGCAAAGCCAAGCGTTGAAAGGCCGAATGGAGCACCCAGCTCGAACGCCTGCATGCTCTGGTCGATCACCGGCACCAGGAATGCGAAGGCAAAGATCAGCGGCAATATGCCCGCGACCAGCTTGACAGCCTTTTCCATGTCAGGCGGCCTCCTCATTGGCCTGTTGCGCGGACAATGCCGCAATTCTCTCGATCAGCTCGGTGCGAAACGCGTCGCTCGCATCGGCCGCAAGGACGAGATAGAAGCCGCGTCTTTGACGGCGCAGCATCTCGTCGGCTCCGATGACTTCCTCGATCCAGTCGCGCAGCGGCCCGCGATAGGCGATGAACATCTGTTGCCCGAGCTCTTCGGCCGGCACATTTCCGCGAATCAGCCCGCGACGCTGTGCCGCGCGGCAAGCGAACACAGCCATTTCGACGCTGCGATTGGCAGCCCGAGCCCCAATATCGCCGCGTCCGGGGTGCGCTGCAAAGCTCGTGCCCATGCGATCCAGCGCCGAGAGCAGGGCGCGCTGAAACGCGCGGTCTCCGCAAATCGATGCATAAGCTTCGTCGATGACGGCATCGGCCATGTCCAGCGGCGTGGCGCGACGGTTGAACTCGAGCCGTTCCCACACCGCTTCGACACTGCGCTCGACCGTCTGCGAGATTATCGCGTTTTTGTCTCCGACGAGATTGTAGAGAGTGGGAACGGTGAGGCCGGCAGCTTCGGCAAGTCCTCGGGTCGTCAATCCGTCGAGACCGTCGCGCGCGATGATGGCCCGCGTGGCATCGAAGATGCGTCGCTTGCGTTCCTCTACCCCTTTCTCGCGCTTGTTCGACATCTCACCTCCCCAATGCACTCAAGCATAGATGGAGATGAAGTTTAATCAACGATAAAATTTTATCACTGATAAATGTTTGGAATCCTCAGAACGGAAATCCGTCGTCAACTTCGGCAAAATCGGCAATCACGTCGCCGATCTTCGCCAGCGTCGCTTCGGAAGCGGGATCGATGCCATCATGCGTTTCGCGCGACCGAAAATAGGTGGCGAAGGTCAGCGGTGCGCGATTGGGCGGTTCGACGAACCCGATATCGACGTAGAGGCTACCCATGCCGGGCCAGATAGAGGTTCCCGTCTTGTCTCCGGTTGACCATTCTCGCGGCAAGCCCGCCCGCACCCTTTTGGCACCCGTGGCGGTTTCGGCCATCCAGCGCTTCAACGTCGCCCGGTCGTCCTCTTCCAGCACGTCGCCGAAGACCAGTTTCGCGACGGTTCGCGCCATCGCAGCCGGTGTGGTCGTGTCCCTGATCTCCGTTTCGGGCACGTTGTTGAGGCCGGGTTCGGTCCTGTCGAGGCGGCTGGCGGGATCGCCGATTTCGCGCCAGAATTCGGTGAGGGCCGATGGTCCACCAAGCTCGCGCAGCAGCACGTTGGCAGCGGTGTTGTCTGAGAATTTCTGCGTGGCCTCGGCCAGTTCCCGCAAGCTTGCGCCCGCGGCCTGACGCTCGGCGGTGAAGGGTGAAACGAACAGCAGTTCGTCTTCGGTCCATGTCACTCGCCGGTCGGCATCGATGGCACCGCTTGCATCGAGAGCCAACACCATCGCGGCAAGCGAAAGCTTGAACGAGGAACAATGACCAAACCGGCGATTGGTGTTGATCCCCAGCGTTTCCCCATTGTCGGTATCGAATATCTGGACGCCCAGTGTGCCGTCGCCCGCCGCCTCGATTATCCGCAGCCGCGCATCGAGCCGGCCGAGTACGGTCCGATCGACCGGTACGCAGGCGGCGGCGCAAAGGGCAATCGATCCTCCGACAAACGTGCGGCGCTGGATGGTCACAGATGCTTCTCCATGCACAGGCTGAACTCGTCCGAGACATAGTCGCCGAATGCGGGGCACTCCGCAAAACCATGCTTCTCGTAGAGTCGCTGGGCAGGTTGGAACTCTTCCGGTCGACCCGTTTCGAGCCCCAGCCATGTATAGCCGCGTTTCTTCGCCTCTTCGATCAGACGGAGGAGGAGGGCTTCGCCGGCACCCCGGCCCCGGAATTCGGGCGCAGCACGCATCGATTTGAGTTCGCCGCGCGACTCGCCAAGGTGCTTCAAGGCACCGACGGCCGCCAGCCGACTTTCGTTCCAGACCGCGAAAAACGACACATCCGGCTCGCGCAGCCGCTCCGGCGGCATTGCATGCACTTTGCAGGCGGGGGACCATTGATGCATCTCGTCAAGGTGCAAACGCAACAGGTCGAGCACTTCAGGGCTGCTCAGATCGTCCGACCTGATATCGAACGCACTCACGAGTGCTTGTCCAGCTTGCGCTTGCCAAACCTCATATCGCTTTCGAGCTTGTGCCTTAGCTGGGCGTAGAAGGCCTCGAGGAAGGCGCGCTCATCCCCGGCGCCCGGGTCCCAGCCGATCTTGCGGCAGATCGTTTCGTGCACCGCCGCGATCGCGCTCGCCTGGTCTTCGCGCAGCACGCGTTCGAGCGTCTGCAATTCGCGCTCTCCGTAGATGCCGAGCTCCGCTTCGCCAAAGTCATAGCGCGCTCCGGTTATCTCGCTGGTGCCTTTCGCCGCCCCTTGCGTGGACAGCGCATCGGCGAGCTTGGTACGCGGTGCCTCTACGATCCAGGTCCCGGCGATGATGTCTCCTGCGCGCAAGGCATCCCTGTTGAGCAGCGGAATGGCAAGGATCACCATCAACCAGGCGAGGCCTGCATAACCGAAACTGCCCATCTCTCCGCTGGGCGCGACCATCAGGAAGACGAGCGGCATGAACAGCTCGATATCGCGCAGCAGGTTGCGGGCAATCACGGCTTCGGGTGACAGTCGGCCTCCGTCGCGAGCGGCCACCCTGATCCCGAGTGCGCGCTTACCCAGAGTGGCCCCGCGCGGTCCCAATTCGAAACCGAGAAAATATCCGTAGCGGGCGAGAAACATGAACAGGACGAAGACGATGAAGAGAAACTCGCTGGCACCCGAAACCCGTCCTTCGGCATCCTCGATGATCTGTTCAAACAGGCCGCCTGCGATCCAGGAGATCAGCATGATGAACACGATCATGCCGAGATAGAGGATCATGAAGTCGAGCACCAAGGCGCCAATACGCGCGCCGCGAGAGGCAACCGTGACGGGCACGGCAATACCTTCGGGCGTGATCAGGGTCCGTTCGCGCTTGTTGGCATGATCCATCATCGGGACGGTGGTTGCGGTTGGAGCGGTCGCCGTATTCATCGTTCGTCCCCGACACGCTGCGGGCGATAGAGGAAGAAATAGGCCAGCCAGAATACGAGCATGCCTCCGCCGATCATCAGGCGGCTGTCGACGCCGCCCACCAGCTGGCGCGGGAAGGCTTCGAGCATGGCCGCGACCACCATCATCAGCACGACGCCGACCATGACCATGGCACCGCGACGCCCGCTGATGGCTGCGGCTTCGAGCACCGACTTTTCGCCGGGAAAGGCCATCGACCGCCCGATATGCATGCCTGCGGCTCCTGCCAGCAGGATCGCGAACAGCTCGGTCGTGCCGTGAACGCTGAGCCACGCGGCGAATTCCCACCCCAGGCCTTGCCCGGCAAACAGCCAGAACATCGCGCCGAGCACCGCAAGGTTGTAGACCAGCAACAGCAGCGAAGGCACGCCGAACGCGAAACCGAGCGCGAAGGCGAGGATCGCGACCCCGGCATTGTTGCTGAACAGATAGGCGGCGAAACTGGACAGCCCGCTGGCTGAATCCTCGACTGCCAGCGTTTCCATCAATTGTTCGCGTGTCGCGCCGGGCACACGGCTGTCCGTGAACTGGGTCGGGACCAGCCGATAATACCAATCGCGATCCTGTTCGACGAGCAACCAGCCGACGATCGTGCCTGCCACCATCACGAACAGCGCAACGCAGATATCGAGCCATATTTCGCGAACCGCACGGCTCCAACCGCCCATCAGGAATTCGCGCAGCCAGCCGAAAAAGCCCTTGCGCGGTCCGTAGACCTGGAACCAGGCGCGTTGCACGAGGCTCTCGAGATAGCGCAAAGTTGCCGCATCGAGCGATGTCTCGCGCGCAACCGACAGGCTCGAAGCGGCGGTGCGATAGAGCGTCGGAAGCGCAAGCAATTCGTCGTCGCCGACGCGGCGCAGTCCGCCGCGTTCCATGCGCTTGACGATATCTTCGAGCCGTCGCCAATCGCCTTCGCGCTCCAGTCGGAAGCGATCCGATCGCAGCGCCGCGCTTTCGATATCCGCCGGTGCGGCGACTTCACCGCGACCGAACCAGCTGGACAATGTCGGTGCCTTCATCCGATCGCCTCGCTGCCCTTGATGATGAAATAGCGGTCGATCAGTTGATAGCCGATCTTGTCCCATGGCGCTTCGATCACATCGACGCCCATCCGGCGCAGCCGCTGCAAGACGATGCTGCGCTGGTGGGCCAGCGTGTCCGCGGTGACGCTGCGGGCCAGCGTGGCGACGTCTCCGGGCTCTTCGGCGACGAAGTTTTCGAGTTCGCTGTCGGAAATGGTGACGAACAGGACCAAATGCTTGTCGACCAGCCTGCCGATACTCTCGACCATCAGTTCCGCCGCCGTCGGGTCAGTGAAATCGGAAAACAGCACGATCAGAGATCGCCGCCTGAGCTTGGCCGTCAGCGTGGCGAGCGCGAGCGTGAAGTTCGGTTCATTGGACGTGTAATCGAGACCCGCGGCGGCGCTTTGCAGGCGATGGAAAGCGCGAGCATCGCCGATGAAAGGGGTCATGACCTGAGGACGTTGCCCGAACCCAAACAGCGCAACTTTGTCGCCGCCTTTTAGGGCGACATAGGCGCAGGTCAGCGCGGCGGAGACGGCGCGGTCGATCCGCGGCATCCCGTCGACCGGTTCGCACATGGCCTGGCCACAATCGAACGCGAAGATGATCTGGTTGTTACGTTCGCTTTCGTTTTCGCGGGCATAGAGATGGTTGTGTCGAGCGCTCGCTTTCCAGTCGATCCGGCGCCGGTCCATCCCGGCTTCGTATTCCGAGAGTGCTTCGAACTGCGTGCCTTCGCCGCGAATCCGCCTCGCAATCAAGCCGGTCTGGGCATCGCGCAGGAAGGTCTGCAATTCGCGGCTTCGCACCGGAGACAGGTCGGGCCAAATCCGCACCTCGTCGTCCAGGCTCCCCGAAACCTGGCGCGAGCCGAGGCCAAGCGGGCCTGTCCATCGCAACCATGCGCGCGTCACATTTGCGATACCCCGACGGATCGGGTGGGCGACATGGCTGCCGCGCAGATGGTCGTGGAATTCGACCGGCATGAGCTGGAAGCGTCCCACGCCCTTGTCGCCAAGTCGGGGGTCGAACTCGAGCGCGCCTTCGACTTTAGAAATCGATGTCGACGCCAGCTCGGCCTGCATCGCCAATTCGGTGGGTTGTCCGACTTCCGTGTCGCCGGGCACGAATATCCGCCAGTCGCTGCGCTTCCCGGCGAGCGCACCATCCAGCACCACCAGCGCCAGCAATGCGAGGGCGGCGATCGGCGCGACGATCCACAGACCAGGCACGACTGCGGCAATCACGACGGCAATCGGCGCAAAGCCGGCGGCAAGCCAGGCTGTACGCTCGGTCGGCACGATTGGCAGGGTCCAGGAAAGCTCGCGCAGTTTCATCTTCTCAGCGGCTCATCACCGTGGCGCTTCCGTGCTTTCGATCAACTCTGCCACGAGAGCTTCGATATCGCGGCCCTCGATTTCCGCTGCAGGGCTGAGCGTCAGGCGATGGCGCAAGACCGGTACCGCCAGCGCCTTGACGTCGTCCGGGATCGCATAGGCGCGGCCGTGCAACGCCGCCCGTGCGCGCGCTGCATTGGCCAGCATCACCGCCGCGCGAGGGCTTGCCCCAACGGCCAGTTCGGCATGATCGCGCGTCGCACGGACAAGCCGCACCACATATTGGGTGATTTCGTCGGCCACGGTCACCTGGTCGAGCGCAGCGCTCGCTTCCGCCAATTTGGTCGCGTCGGCCACCGGCGCAACTCCCAGGTCAGCAGGGCGCGTCGGACCCTGCCGTTTGCCGTAATCGGTGACGATCCGCATCTCCTCGGATTCGTCGGGATAGGGCACCAGCAGCTTGAAAAGAAAGCGGTCGAGCTGCGCTTCGGGAAGCGGGTAGACCCCCTGGTTTTCGATCGGATTCTGTGTCGCCACGACCATGAAGCGCGGCGGGAGTTCGTGCGTCTCTCCGTCGAGCGTGACCCGTCGTTCCTGCATCGCTTCGAGCAAGGCCGCTTGCGTCTTTGGCGGAGTGCGGTTGATCTCATCGGCCAGCAACAGCTCGCAAAAGATCGGTCCGCGCGTCAGGGTGAATTGGCTGGTCTGGAAGTTGAACAGGTTCGAACCGAGAATGTCGCCGGGCAGAAGATCGGGTGTGAACTGGATCCGGCCGAAATCGAGACCGAGCGCCGTCGCGAAGCTGTTGGCGAGAAACGTCTTGGCAGTGCCCGGAGGCCCTTCGAGCAGGACGTGACCTTCGCTGATCATGGCGACCAGCAACTGCTCGACCATTTCATCTTGGCCGACGATGGCCTTGGCGACTTCGCTACGGATCGCATCGGCGAGCTCGCGCAGTTCTTCGAGGGTCATGCTCATTTGCTCAGTTTTCCTTCAAGCTCCTTGAGCGCCTGTGCGGCGCGCAGAATGTCGGATGGTGATTTGGCGTCGCGCAATCGGGCCGCGCGCTGCGAAAAGGTTTCTTCCCTGGGCAATCGCGCCTTCAGAGCCGCGTCGAGGGAGTCGGGGTCATGCTTCGTCAGCCCCATCGCGGTAGCCAGTCGCCGCGCCGACAATTCGGTGTAAGGCTCCGCCAGCAACCGCAGGCGTCCGGCGCGCATGATCAGGCCGGCCCCATTGGTCACCAGCCGCGATTTGCCGAAGGCGATCGCCGGCCCGTCCGCAACCGCCGGGCCGAAGCGTTGGAACGAACGCCATCCCACTATTATCATCGCCACGATCAGGCAGAGCGTCGCGGCGAGGAAAGGCGGCTGGAACGCAAGAGTCAGCAGGTTGACCGACGCGCCGAGGCCATTGAGTGTTAGATCGAAGGTCACGGGATAGTCTCGTCCGTAACCTGCTTCTTCGATCAGCTTCATCGCAAGCGTGGCCCTATTGCCGTCCGACAAGCCGTAATTGTTCATCAAATCGGGTTCGATCACGATGGTGACGGATTCGGTGTCGATAGAGTCGTCGAACATGTCGACATTGGAAAGCTTCACGACCAGTCGCCGCGCGGCGCCGTCGACGATCAGCGCGCGATGATCCGCTTTCGGCGCTGCGCCGACCACGGTCTGGTCCGGGAGTTCCCCTTGCGACTGTAACCCGGCCCAAGTCGGCGTCTCATCGGTCGCGATTTGAGCCTCGATCGCAAAGGGCTCGTCGAGCTCCTCGGCCCAGTCCGGCGGGTAGGCATCGCCCAGTTGGACCCAGCCATCCTTGACCTGGCTTCTCACTTCCAGCGGAGTGTCGGGCGGGAAACCGAAGGCGATCCATTTGGGGAGGATAACCATTGTCGGTCCGACATAGGCGCGGTCGCGCACTATCTTGCTCAGTTCTTCCGCGTCGGAGAAAGCCGGGGGCGTCAGGACCAGGAGATCGGGTGTATCCAGCCCGCTCATTTCGCGGGATCGTTTGACCTCATAGCCATCCGCTTCGAGCAGACGGACCAGCGCGGAGTAGCCGTTCAGACCGTTTGCCGCTGCGTGCGCTGCGCCATTGTTGTCCCTGCCTCCCGTGTCGCCCGTGCTGAGAAAATACAGCATAGCGATGAAGGCCGTGAAGCCGATAACGACCATGCCGAGCACCGCGCCCCGCCCGAACGGCCCGCTGCCGCGACGCTGGCCGATTGCGGCGTTCATGATGCCACCTCGGCGCCGCGACCATCGCCGATTTTCGCGAGAGCGAACTGGGCATAGGCGGATCGTGCGGCTTCCCAATCGCTGCGATCGAGCGAACGCAGGGCGAACAGGCTGCGTTCGACTCTTTCCGAGATGGTGCGAAAGGCGTTGCGGGCACCGTCGGACAGGGCCGGCAAGGCGGCAAGTTCGCGCGCCGTGCTCGAAGGTTCGACCCAATCTGGCCGCGCCGCGGCGATTTGCACGACGCTGCGTTTGAGCAGCAGGTGCGTCGCTTCGTCGAAGCGGCCTTCCGCCGCCAGGCGGTCGGCATCCTCCAGCAGAGCCTTGCTTTCCTCGCGATCGGGCGCCCAGCTTTCCTCTTCGGCACCCTGGTCCGATGCATCACTTTTGCGGAACCAGCCTGGATCGACCAAGCGATAGATCAGGTAGAGCACGAAGAGCGCCAGAAGGCCCAGCAGGATCCATTGCAGCACGGGCCAGGAGATGCCCAGAGCGCGCCCGACCGGGGAAAGCAATTCGGCAAAGAATTCGACCATATCCTGGAGAAATCGCTCGAACCAGTTCGGCTCGCGCGGCGGCTGTTCCGGGATTTCGATCCGTTCGAACTGGATGTCGGGATCATTGCGCAGTTCCTGCCATCCTTCGGGAGAGGAAGAGGCGGAAAAGGCATTGGATTGTGCCGAGGAAGATTGCATCACGATGGTCATGCGATCCGGTTGGTGGCACGGCTCATCGCAGGGTGCAACACCTCAAGGAAGAAGTGCGTGCGAAGCTGTCGATTATCCGCGACGACGCGCCTGTTCATAGGTGCCAAGCAAGCGCAATTCCTTGGAATGAAACGCGCATTCTTCCAACGCACGATCGACGGCCGGATCGCCGGGCATTCCGATGATGTCGGCGTAGAACATCGTCGCCGCAAAGCTGGTGCCTTGCTGGTAGCTTTCGAGCTTTGTCATATTGACGGCGTTGGTCGCGAAACAGCCGAGCACCTTGTACAGTGCGGCAGGGATGTTCTTCACCTCGAAAACGAAAGTCGTGATGGCTTCCCTGCCTTGCAAAGTGTCGAGTGCAACGGGCGTTTCGGACAGGACCACGAAACGCGTCATGTTGTCGGCGCTGTCTTCGACATGTGTCTCGGCAATTTCCAGGCCGTAGAGCTCGGCGGCGATGGCGGGCGCGATCGCGGCGAGCTTCGGGTCGCCGCGCTCGGCCACGAATGCCGCCGCGCCGGCGGTATCGGCATGGCTGAGCGGGACGATGCCGCGTTCGCGCAGGAAATGCCGCGACTGGCCGAGCGCCTGCGGGTGGCTGTAGGCCGCTTCGTAGGGTCCCGTGCCGATGCCCATCAACGCGTGATGGATCGGCATGAAGTGTTCGCCGACAATCGACAGGCCGCTCTCGGGCAACAGGAAGTGGATATCGGCGACTCTCCCATGCTGCGAATTCTCGATCGGGATGATCGCCTGTCCGGCCCGTCCGTCCTTCACCGCTTCGAGCGCATCTTCGAAGCTGAAGCAAGGCAGCGGCAAGGCGTCCGGCCGCGCCTCAGTCGCTGCACGATGCGAATTGGCGCCGGGAGATCCCTGGAACGCGATCGCGCGCTCGGGATCGGCGGCAGCCGCGGTTCGCAAGGAGTCGACGATTTGAAGAGCGGGGCCTGGAAAACTGCGCATGTCGGCGAGGGTGCTATAGCGGTGGGACGCCAGCGGCAAGCCACCTTGCATGGTTTGCATCGAATGATGATGCGATCGCCCTTGCACAGTGCAAATTGCGCCACTATTGGGGCGCCGGGATGACACAAGAAAACTCTTCGGAAACGACGCCGGAAGCCGGGACGGGCGGTGGCGATCTGTTCAACACGGCGGCGGGCTGGGTGCTGTTTGCAGCCGGTCTCGGCCTGGGTCTGTCGATCTTGTCGGGCAAGTACTTCCACGGCGACGATCCGCAGCGTCCGGAACAGCTTGGCTATGTGATCGAAGGTGTGGTCGAAGATGACGGCCCCGCCGCTGAAATGACCATGGCTGCGGCACTGAACATGGCGGAGACCACGGCTTCGGCGGGTGAGAAGGTCTACGCCAAGTGTTCGGCCTGTCACACGTTGACTCCGGGCGGTGCCAACGGTGTCGGTCCCAACCTTCACGGGATCATGGGCGCTCCACTCGCTGCCAAGCCGGGATTCGCATACAGCAACGCGCTGAAGGAAAAGGGCGGAGTTTGGGATTGGGAGACCATGAACGAATGGCTCAAGAGCCCGCGCTCCTTTGCGGATGGCACAAAGATGAGCTTTGCCGGCCTTTCCAAGATAGAAGATCGCGCCGCGGTCGCGCTTTTCATGAACGAAGCGGGTTCCAACTTACCGGTGCCGGAATATGTCGAAGCCGTGGCGGAAGGCGCCGACGGTGAAGAGAGCGCCGATGTGGAGGAAGTCGCAGAGACCGGTTCCGACGCTGGCCAGGTCGCCGAGGCCGAGGCCGAGCAGGACACCGGCGAGGAAATTGCCGAGGCAGCAGGCGAAGAGTAAGTTCGCCTGCCGGCTGCCTAGTTGCGGCCCTTGAAACCCTGAGCGACGACGTACCATTCCGATGAGCCCTTGCGGCTTGCCGGAGGCTTGGCGTGTTTGACGCTGGCGAAATGTTGCTTGAGCAGCGCCAGCAACTCTGTGTCGGTACCGCCGGCCAGGACCTTCGCGACGAATGCTCCGCCTTTGTCCAGAGTTTCGGTGGCGAACCATGCGCCGGCTTCGACCAAAGCCATGGTACGCAGGTGATCGGTCTGCTTGTGGCCAACCGTATTTGCCGCCATGTCGGACAGGACGAGGTCGGGCGGTCCGCCCAGCGCATGTTCAAGCGCCGCCGGGGCCGCATCGTCCATGAAGTCCATCTCGAATATGGTCACCCCTTCGATCGGTTCGGTCGGCAGCAAGTCGATACCCACGACCAGCGACTTCGGCACTTTCGCGCGCACGACCTGGCTCCAACCTCCCGGTGCGATCCCCAAATCGACCACCCGCTTGGCACCGCGGATCAGGCCGAACCTCTCGTCCAGCTCGATCAGCTTGTAGGCTGCACGGCTTCGATAGCCGTCGGCCTTGGCCTGCTTCACGTAGGGATCGTTGAGCTGGCGTTCGAGCCATCGGGTCGAGGAAGCGGTGCGCTTCTTCGCCGTCTTGACCCGCCGATCGGGATTGCGACCGGATCGGCTCATCGAACCGGCTTGTCCGAGCGGCTTTCGAGCAAGGCGCGCAAGGCGCGCTCGCTCTGCCGCTCATTGGCCATCAGGCTGCGCAGGATGCCTTCGCGGATGCCGCGATCGGCAACGCCGAGCTGCAAGGCTGGCCAGAGGTCGAGGATCGATTCAAGGATCGCGCAGCCGGCTACCACCAGATCGGCCCGATCCTGCCCGATGCAGGGCACCGCGCTGCGCTCTGCGGGCGACATGCGCGACAGGTCGGCGCTAATCCTGCGCATCGACGTGGAAGGCACGATCAAGCCGTCGACCGCCTTGCGATCGTAGTGAGGCAATTCGAGGTGCAGGCTGGCGAGCGTGGTCACCGTGCCGCTGGTGCCAAGCAACCGGATATCGCCGTGATCGGCGGCGCCTGCGATACGCTCCGCAAACGAGGCGAAGCTCTCGGACACGACTCGTCGCATCTCGGCATAGCGGCCCGCGCGCATCTCTTCGGTGTCTTCTCCGCGACCCACCGTATCGGTCAGCGAAACGACGCCCCAGGGCACGCTCTGCCAATCGAGGATCCGCGGTATCTTGCCGTCGGGTTCGACCAGGACCAGCTCCGTGGATCCACCGCCGATATCGAAGATCACCGCCGGTCCCTCGCCTTGCTCCAGAAGGATATGACAACCGAGAACCGCAAGTCGCGCTTCCTCTTCGGCGCTGATTATGTCGAGCACTATCCCGGTTTCGCGATAGACCCGTTCTATGAAGGCGGGGCCATTGGCGGCGCGACGACAGGCTTCGGTCGCGACCGAGCGTGCGAGCCGCACATTGCGGCGGCGAAGCTTGTCGGCGCAGATCGACAGGGCGCCGAGCGCGCGATCCATGGCCACATCCGACAGCCTGCCATTGGTGGCGAGATCCTCGCCCAGCTTCACGACCCGGCTGAATGCATCGATGACCGTAAAGTCCTTGCCCGAAGGTCGCGCGATCAGCAGCCGGCAATTGTTGGTTCCAAGGTCGAGCGCGGCATAGGCTTCGCCGGGCCGCGCAAACCGAGCCGTGCCGCGACGTCCGCCAACGGGCGCACCGGGCTTGTAGGGTGCACGGCCATTGCCGCGATGGGATGTGGATGCGTCACCCCGCTTGCGGCCTGCGCCATTGCGGCGCTCCCGATCCTTTCGGGTGCGCGGGGATTCTCCGGGCTGGGCGGGGCGTTTGTAGCGGAAATCGGCTACTTTGCCGGACTTGCGGCCCCTTTTCTTGCCAGCACTCCTGTTTTCGTCCGGCGGAATCATGTCCGCCATACTCGCTCTTTCTTTCCTCTCGCACGCTTTCGATGCGAGGACCTAACAAGAAAACTACCCGAACAGGTGCGAGAGGGCAAGCGATCGGGGCTGCGCGTGGGTTGGGGGACTCAGCGCACTTGACCTTGCCGCCCAGCAAACCTAGATGCGCGGCTCGCTTCGCAGGGCCGCTACTGTCGGCCCGCTGCCGATGCCCCGTCGTCTAATGGTAAGACTACGGACTCTGACTCCGTCAATTGAGGTTCGAATCCTCACGGGGCATCCAAACCTACGGCATTATGTAGCAGTTGTATCGGCGGGTCGCGGTCGGTCGAGTTCCGGTTTTGGTCCGGACGACGGCTCTAGCCCTGCGGGGAAAGTCGGCCGCGCTATTCGCCGCTTCGAGGGAAGGCGATAGCCGCTTCGGTGCCGGTTCCCGGACTCGACGAGAGATCGAATTCGAATTGGTGCCGCGACGCGAGATCGTTGACTATCGCCAGTCCCAAACCGTCGCCGTCCGACGTCGCAGATTTCGCACCGGCAGTTTGGACCTTCGCCAGGGTTGCTGCATCCATGCCGCGGCCGTCATCGCGCACTCGTATGCGGCAGCGCCCGCCTTCCTTTTCCGCCGTCAGCTCGATCGTATCCGGTTCGGCATGACGAAGGGCGTTGGCCACCAGATTGCTCGTCGCCCGGATCAGGGCGAGGGCGGGAACGCGAGTCCGGCAATCGCAGCCGGAGACCGTCAGCGTGATCCCGGCCTGCCGCGCTTCGCCTTCGAACATGTTGCCGACCGCGGTCGTGATCAGATCGACGGAGTAGGGCGCGTTCGCTTCCTCCATCTCAGCGGACTGAGGGCTGCTGGTCCGGTCCGAATACTCGCGAGTCAGGTGCTCAAGGTAATCGATCGCTTCTCCGAGACGCGCCTGCAGACCCGGAGAAAGCCGCTCGGCTTCGCTCGCAACGGCGGCGCGCAGGCCTACGATCGGCTGGCGGATATCGTGGCTGGCTGCGGCTAGCTGAGCCTTGGTACGAGTGGCAGCTTCGCGCGCGCGGGCATATTCGCGCTCCGTGTCGAGCAAGCGTCGGTCGGTTTCGGCTTGCGTCTCAAGCGCTTCGATCCGGTCGGCGAACATCTGGGCTCGCTCGCGCCGAGTGCGCAGAACGTCGACCAGAAGCAGGCCCAGTATCCCCAGCCCTGCAAACAATCGGAATGCATCGCGGAACCATTCTATCGTGAGATCGGATAGGTCCCGACCAAGGTAGTAGGGCTCGATCAGGATTGCGCCGATAGCGCTCACGATCAGGATTCCACCGGCCATAAGCCGCAAGGGCCGGGCAATGTCGAAGCGCAGCGCAACGGTCACTGCGAACATCAGCAGGGCCACATAGAACGCCCAGATGATGTCCGGTGTCGAGTTCGAACTGCGGGCAATGGCGACCAAGGGGACCATCGCCAGCACCGCGAGACCGACGCGCAGCGCCCAGTTCTCCAACCGCAGGCTTCGGCGAAAGCCGAACAGGAACACGTTGAGCATCGCGAAAACGGTCAACAGCGTGATGCTTTCCCATGTCTCACGCGCAACCAGAGGATCGGGAACCAGGGTTGTCGTGAACAGCGACGCCTCGTTCTGGATCATGGCCAGCGAATAGGTGATGCCGATCAGCACACCGAGCGGGCGGGAGGTGAGATAGGAAACGACGGCGAGGATCACGCCGATGATCAGCAAGGTCGCGGTGAATCCACCCTTGAGCAGTACGGCGACGACCTGACGCGTGCCGAGCTCGCCTTCGCGGAAGATGCCAATATTGGGGTTGTCGGAGCTCGCGGTGTTGATCAGCGCGAGGCATTGTTGGCCCGGTGCGATAGTGAAGCTCTGCGAGCGAACATAAGTGAAGTAGCGCGCGCTCAGCGGCCCGCCTTCGTGTGTGCGGCTGGCGAGTATCTCTCGCGGAGCGTCCCCTTCGCAAGCGAGGTGCACGCGAGGAGGGCGGACGAAGATGCCGCCCAGTCCGATTACTCGCCGCATCGACCCCGTGTTCTGGGGAGCGCCGCTTTGAAACGGCAGCGCGATCCAAACACGCCAATCGTGAAACTCGCCATTGTTGGCGGCTTCGAGTTCGGTCGCGAAATCGCCATTGCGATAGGCCACCAACGCTTCGTCAAAGGATATCTCCTGGTCGGGACCGCCAACCAGATAGCGAGCCGATCCTTCGACCATTTCATGGCTACGACCAACCTCAAGCTCGACCGGTGGTTCATGGCCTGCCTTGGCAGGCGCCGCAGACAGTGCGAGGCAGAACAACAGCAATGCCGCGAGCGCCTTTTCCACCCTGTTCAAAACGCGCTTTCGCCCCATGGCCATTCGTATACGATGCCCGCACGAAAAGGCGAAGTGCTTGAGGGGGCAAGCCAATTGAAGCGTGTCGGAGGGTTTGGAACGGTTTGCAGAGCCGTCATCGCGGACGACCATGCGATCATCCGTGACGCGCTCGCGTCGTCGCTCGGCGATGAAGACGCCCTGCAAGGCCAACGGATCGAGATTGTCGAGACGGTCGAAAACGGGATCGATGCCATCGTAGCCGTGCGCACGCATCGCCCGGAATTGCTGATGCTCGATGTCACCATGCCACATGCTGGCGGAACCGAGGTCCTGCTCGAAGCGAGGCGCTGGTCGCCGGAAACGCGCGTCATCATTTTCACGGGCATCGACGCGCGCGGAAAGATTGCCGAACTGGTCGATATCGGCGCGGACGGAGTGTTCTGCAAAGCCGACGATATGGGCGAAGTCCTCCGCGCCATTCCGCGTATCCTCGAGGGCGGTAGGATCGTATGCAGCCGCTTTACCCGCATGCTCGAAGAGGCCGGGGACCTTGAACCGCTGACCGATCGCGAGCGGCAGGTGCTGAGCCAGGTGGTAACCGGCCGCACCAATCGCGAGATCGGCGAAGCACTGGGCATCAGCATCAAGACAGTCGATCGCCATCGCACCAGCGTTATGGGCAAGACCGGTTCGCGCAACGCTGCCGAACTGATCGCGTATGCCTTGCGCGAAGGCTTGATCGATCCGAATGCCAGCTGAGCGACTGCAGATCATCGCTCGGGACCGCATTCCCGCGCGCCTTGCAACAGCCCGGTGTTCGAAGGCTTCGGCGCGATGATCCTCTCCAATTTCATCAGAGCCAATGGCGTCGCGTCGGTTTGCATGGGGTATTCTTCGATATCGAACCCGCACGCGCCAGCGACCTCCCATTCGTGGCTGGTCGCGCTTGCCGCGGTTTCTTGAAGCGATGGTCTGCTAAGCGTTTGGTATAGGCGTTGGACGTGACCATCCTTGGTCCATGCCAGCTGGAGGATCGTAAGATGCCGACTGGTGTAGCGGGAATACTCGATGACGCCTTCGCATTCGGTGGGAAGGCATGAGAGCGCATCGCCGCCGCCTTCCCCGGACCAGCGGATTGTGAGGCGAGGAGAAGCGGCCTTGTTCGCCCCTTCGCCCTTGGCGTCATCGGTAACGCAAACTGCCACATCGAGCCCGAATTCGTCCTGGACCGTGCCGCCGATGATGGTTTGTTCGCCGGTTTCGCAAAGACCGGGAGGAGGCGTCTCGGCCGTTGCCGTTGCCATCAGGAATGCTGCGAGTGGGGAGATAGCGAATAGCATGGGTCGCTCCGGTTTGCAGAGACCGGCCGGCCTGGGGGCACCGACCGGTCTCCGCTGGGGGGAAGGCCTCAGAGGTCCTTGAAGGGGAAGATCGCGCCGGTCTTGTAGACTGCACCGCCCACGCCGACACCGCCGCCAGCACCGAAGCTGATGCCGGCAAAGTCGAGCGAGTTACCCTGAAACTCGACGCCGCCGGAAAGCCCGACGATGTAGTGGCCGGAAACGACGGCTCCGACGCCATGATCGAAGCCCCAGCGCGAAGTCGGGATCTCTGACCGCGACAGTCCGACGGTCACATCGCCGACGACTTCCGCCTTCGGACCGCCGCCGACACCGCCGGTGAAGAACCAGCGTGCATTCGGTCCTTTCTTCAGCTCGATGACGATACCCGCGCCCGCAGCCCCCGCGACACCAGCCGCGCCGCTTGCGCCGACTGTGATCGACAGGGTCTTGAACTTCTTGTCGCTACCGGCCTGGGTGCCGTTGTTGAGAGCGGCCATCGAGCCCATATTCCGGAGACCGTTCAGGTCCGCGCCGCATGAGCGCAACACGCGATTGACGCCATTGTTGGAGCGCGTGCCGATCGCCGTTTTCAGGTCGCCAAGCTTGCTCGGACGCTTGATGCACTTGGTCAGGTTGGCGAGCGGGTTATTGTCGCCCAGTTCCTCGATCACCTGTTTGGCCACGGCGATCCTGTCCGCGTTGCGCACCTTCTTGATGCAGGTGCCACGCTTTCCGACCAGCATCCGCGGTTTGTAGGTCAGGCCCTTGTCGCACCACTTGGCCGGATTGATGTTGACGCAGCTGTCCTGGTTCAACCCGCCGCACGGCTTCTTTTCACGCTTGGCGACGCAAATGTCCGGCGCGCCGAAGACAACCTTGTTGCGAAGACCGTCATCGCACCATTTGGCCGGATTGACGCTCTGGCAACGGATCTGGTTGAGGCCTCCGCACTCGCTCGATCCGGGCGTACGATCCGGTTTGCGCTCTTTCTTGACGCAGATGTTGCGGCCAGGTTGATGTTTTACCTTCAGTCCGTCCTTGCACCATTTGGCAGGGTTCGGGCTGATGCAGGTCTTCTGGTTCAGCCCACCACATGGCTCACGCCGATCGGGCTTTTTCTCCTTCCTGACACAGATGTTCCGACCGGGCCGGCGTTCTACCTTGAGACCCGATTTGCACCACTTCGCCGGATTGACGCTGATACAGGTCTTTTGATTGAGCCCGCCGCAGTTCTTGCTGAACGAGGCGGCCTGAACAGGCTCGCTCGGGGTTACCATGGAAGCTGCGATGGTCAGGCCAAGGGCAGCGCTCGAATACATGATTGATTTCAACATTGTTCTACTCTCCACTGAATTTTCGCTTGGTTTCGAGGGGGTCACCACGGGTCGACGGGGTCTTCGTCGTCGTCCGTCGGTGGTTCTTCGATGAGGGGGATGTCGTCCTCTGGGGACGGACCAGTCTCGAAATCGGACTCAAATTCTGCGACCCGATCGAGGTGATAGGTTACCGGGATCAGACCGTTGGTGCGCCCTTGTAGGGTGTCGTCATCGACCCATTCGAATGTGACGTTCGCAAGTTGGGGCAGGTCGTCCGCAACGAAGCCGCCATCGGCGAGTTCGCGTATGTTCTTGAGGACAACCTGTTCCGGCTCGATGCGGAACAGGAGCATATGAACCCAGCCGTCTTCGGCGTAGCCGTGGCCGCTTTCGATCACGATGCGCTCACGGATCTCGCGGATCTCCCAGACCCCGTCGATCGGCAACGCTTCAAGCGGTTCCACTTCGTCAATCGTAGGCAGCAATGCCCGCATCTGGGCCGAAGCCACAGAAGGCGTGCTAACGCTGCCCAGAGCCAGCGCCGTGGCGGCTGCGAAGCTCAGTCGTTTGGCAGTAATGCAGGTCATTGATCGTCTCCTCACGGGCTTTCGAATGTGAGGATGTTGTTGCAGCCGGGGCCGGTCGGCTGAATGAGGCCAATCCCCCAGTTTGAGGGTGTTTCGGTTCAGGAAAGCGAAAGCCGATTGGGGGACTCACCCCATCGTGCAGTTGAACGGTCGGCCTATTAATGGGGGCATCGAGAAACAGTCTTTGGATGGAGAAATACGATGACCCACCGCACATGCCGCACCGTCGCAAGACGCATCGCCGTTGGAGTGCTGGCCACCGGTTTGATGGCGACCCAGGCACAGGCGCGGGTCGGGCAGATCTGCCTTGAGCTTCCGGCCGGAGCGGGCACCTTGAAGGCCGAGATCGCAAGCGGTTGCCTGCCCACGTCGCCCGCCTATGAGGGCGCGTTCGCTGTTCAGGTCGACGCTCACACCGCGACCATCACGATCAATGGTGGCTTCACTCAGGTCGGTGACGCTCGGATCGGAACGACAGATTGCATGGGCTCACGCGTCATTGAGCAGGAAGCGAAGGCTGCCGGGCCGCGTCGCTATTCGGTCATCGTGAACAATCGCCATGTCGGCGCAATCGATGCCAGCGACACGCAATTCGGCATGCGCGCAGTTCGGAGATGCTTTGCAGGGCGAAGCCAAGTTCAAGTCCCGTCGTCCGACACCATGGCGACCTATTCGATAAGCCAATTTTCCGACTGGATCGGTCGCGACGAGGGAAAGCCCGCTCCGATCACGGCGTCGACGCTCGGCGGATTGGCGGCGCAATTGCTGGGAGACCATCCGGAAAGCCAGGAAGGCCGCCCCAGCGCCAAGATCGAGATATCACCGGCCCAGTGGCAACGCAGGCCGTGGGACAAGCAGACCGATCGCACATTCATGGCCATCCGGATCGAGGAGCATGGCTACTTGGATGACAGCGTCTCCGGCCGACGGACCTTTGCCACAGCACGGCGTGACACGCAGACGGGGGAGTGGAGTATCACCGGCTTGTGGCGGCAGTTCATGTGCGCGCGCGGTGAAAAGGCGGGCCAATGGAGCTCGGAACCCTGTGCGTGAAGCCCAACCGCGGATCCAGATTGCTGATGGAACGAGGTTCCGGTCGATCTTGATCCGGACGCGGCCCGACCTGGGGCGATCAGGAAAGACGAGCCATGAGTCGGCGGTATCCGAGCCTTCTGCTGGAATCTCCGATTCGCTCCGAGGCAGGCAGTTCCTCGAGAAGGGTCACTTTGTGCGCCATGGGAGATAGACGTTCGACCAAGGCCCTTAGCAAGGAGCGAGCGTGTGCCGACCCCAGGCAAACATGCTTGCCTCCGCCAAATCCCACATGCGGGTTGGGTCGACGGTCGATCCGAAACACATTGGGCTGATCGAAGACGGTCTCGTCGTGGTTCGCCGAAGCGAAACAGAGTCCGACGCGCCCGTCGGGCGGCACGGAACAGCCGAGAATGTCGGTTTCAGCCGGGCATACGCGGCCGATAAAGCTCAGAGGAGAGGTGAAACGCACGAACTCCTCCACGGCAACGTTCACCAATCCGGGATCGTCCGCGATGGCCCGTGCATCGGCCGGATTGTGTACGAGTTGCGCAACGATCTCGGAAATTGCATTGATCACCGTGTCCCTGCCACCGGCAAAAGTCAGGTTGGCAATGCCGGATAGCGTTTCGTGGTCGAGAGGCTGGTCGTCCAGTTCCAGCCGGGTCAGAAACGCGAAGAAATCATCGGCCTCCTCGTTCGCGCGCGCTCGTTCGAGCTGTTCGGATATGTACGTTTCGAGTTGTCGTCCCTTGGTGGCACCATCGCCTTCGCGGTACATCGAATTGCCCCACTGGATCCATCGCTCCGCTTCGGTCTGCGGCATTTCGAGAAGGATCGCCAGCGCGTGCGACTGCAGGGGCAACGCGAACTCCGACACGATTTCGACCTCACCGGCCCGGCGTGCCCGATCGAGCATCGTCTCGACCAACGTCTCGATCCGGGCGACATAGTCGGGCTTGGTCGGTCTCAGGAACCAGGGGTCGAGCAGCTTGCGAAAGGCGGAGTGCTGCGGGGGATCGAGTTCGATCGGAATCTGCCTGACGCTTCGGACATTCTCCTCCGACGGGATCGGCACTCGAAACGGCGCATCGGAGCTGAACGTTTCCCAGTCCCTGATGGCAGCCCTTACATCCTTGTGTCGCAGGATAAGCGGGATTCGCTCGCCATCAACTTCGTGGACGAGGACGCCGTCGCCGGCTCGCGCGCGTTCAAAGCCATCGCGCGGTCGCAGCCCCGCGTCATTGTTCAAACTCTTGTCTCCATCTCTCGATGTCCGCTTTGAAACGCTCTATCAGGGCCGGGTTTTCAGAACTGGCATCTGTCAACTGACCCGGGTCGTTCTCCAGATCGTAGAGCGCAGTCTCGTCGCGGTCCGGCAGCCAGACGAAATGCCAGCGGGCGTCCCTTCGGTAATAGCCTGATAGCGATGCGCCCATGTGATCCTGTGTCGCGCTATCGGGTTCGCCGCGAAAATTCGTTCCGGACCGGTGCTGGGTCAGGCGACCAATGAAATAGTCGCGGACGCTGGCCGCTGCTTCCCCTTCGATGGCGTTGCGGAGGGAAAAGCCCGGCAAGCCCGCGGGCGCCTCGGCTCCCACATAGTCAAGGATCGTCGGCATCACATCGATTGCGCTTGCGAGCGTTTGGGTATCGCGCAGCGCCACGATCCTGCCTTGCCAGTAGAAGATGATCGGAGTGCGGAATCCGGTGTCGAAGAACGATCCTTTCCCCCGCGGGCCGCCATTCGCGAAGGTTACGTGATTGTCGGCATATTCGACGTCGGCCGCTTGCTCCCAGCCGTTATCGTTGATGTAGACTATCAGCGTGTTGTCGAGCACGCGTTGGTCTCGCAGCGCGTCGATCAGCTCGCCGACGCCCCAATCGAACCAGGCGATATTGGCGTAGTAGAGCTTGGCCGATTCGGACAGTTCTTCGCGATCCTCGAAGAACTTGTAGAACCGGTCGGGCGGGTTGAGCGGAACGTGCGGCAGCGCCGGGCTGTACCAGACGAAGAATGGCTGATCGGCATTTTCGGCGATGAAGTCGGTTACGGGCTTCATCGTGTTGCGGCCGATATCCATGCCCTGGCCGCCCATGAACGTGAAAAACCACTTGTCCCCCAGATCCGCAGCGTCCTCCCATTGCCAGCTGCCGGTCATGCCGTGGGTGAATCCTCCGTGGCGAAAGCTCTGTTCCCACCATTTGCCGGATTGGTGCGAAACGTAACCATGCTCCGAAAGCACGCGCGGCAGGGTCGGGAATTCCTCGATCGCGCCGGTTTCGTACTGACGATGGAGCACGCGTCTCTCCTGCTCGGTATCGACCACGGCGGGGAGCTCGTCGTCGGCCATGCGTCGATCCGCAATCTCGATTGCCCGTTGCTCGTATTGCACTGGGTAGAGGCCGGTGATCAGCGATTGCAGGGTGGGGCGGCAATGGTTCGATGTCGAATGGCCGATCTCGAAGACCGCCCCGCCATTGCCAAGGATATCCATATTTGGCGTGATGACGTTTTCATCGCCAAGGAAGCCGAGATAGGGCCATCCCAGATCATCGGCGATGATCAGGACGACGTTGGGCGGGCCGTCCGGACGACGCGGTTTCACGGTCCGGTCGATCTCTCCGGCATAGGTTTCATCGAACACGCCGCCGAAATCGTAACCGGTATCGCCGTTCTCCTCCGCAGCTTCGCCGCACCCGACCAGAAGCAATCCGATTGCAATCAGGCTAGCGATGTGGCGCATGATGGCTCCTCTCCTATGCGTGCACGCGCAGCCTAGCGAAAAGCCGCGGCTCTTCCAAAATCGAACATCGAGGTTAGGAATTGCGCGATGCGTCGCTCCGCCTTCCACTTCGCTATGTGCGCTCTCTTGGCGGGGTGCACCTCGGGACCTGCAGAGGACGCTTGGGTTGGGCTGCCCGGAGGATGCTTCACCATGGGTGAAATGCCCGCCTATGCTGAAGAAGGCCCGCCCACGAAGACATGTGTCGAACCGTTCGAGATAGCCAGCCACGAAGTTACCAATGCGCAGTTCGCCGCGTTCGTCGAAGCGACCGGTTACGAAACGCGAGCCGAACGCGGATGGCGCGCGGACGAGGCGGGAGGGCCGGGCATCGATCTGCCACCTGGCTCTGCGGTCTTCGTCGCCCCGATCGCAAAGCCGCGCGGCAATCTCGATTGGTGGAAGTTCGTTGAAGAGGCCAATTGGAGGCAGCCGGCTGGGCCAAAGGGCACGACAGAGGGTCTCGAGAACCACCCGGTGGTTCACGTCACCCGCGAGGATGCCCAAGCCTACGCCGATTGGGTCGGAGCCAGATTGCCGAGCGAAGCCGAATGGGAATTCGCGGCGCGGAGCGCACCTACAGGCGAGGTTTCCCCCTGGGCCGATGTCGACGAAGCCATTCGCGTCAAGGGGGCGAACACGTGGCAAGGCGTCTTCCCGATGCGCAACACGGCAGAAGACTCGTTCGAAGGGCGCGCTCCGGTCGGGTCTTTTCCCGCCAATGCTTTCGGTCTCTACGACATGATCGGGAACGTCTGGGAATGGACGGCATCGCCCTATGCGCCATCGCATTCCCCACGCGATCGGGGAATTGCCGGCGAAAGAGGGTTCGATCCGAGCCAGCCACAGAATGCGGTGGGAACGATCAAAGGCGGTTCCTACCTGTGTGCGGACAATTACTGCGCGCGTTTCCGCCCCGCTGCCCGGCAGGCGCAGGACCTGTCCTTCGGGACCTCGCATATCGGATTCCGCATCGCCCGCGACGCCCGGCAGCGGCAACAATAACATGCTCTGGGCCATGGTGTGGCTCGCAATCGCAACGCGCGGCGCCAATAAAAGCGTCCGACGATCGGCAACGCAGTTGGCAAGCGCGGCTTGCTCGGTTTGCCACGCACGACTAGGGGCATCGCCATGACCAAGAAGAACCCCGATCACGATCTAACGGATCGCAAATTCTATCGCGCCGGCGAGGAAAGCCGTTTTGCCGAGGACAGCCCGGAACGCACCCCGCAAACCGAGCATCCCGCGTACAAGCTCGCGTTTCGCGATCACGACTTCATGCTGCGCGACGAATTGCGACCGGTGCGTTTCCAGCTGGAGCTGCTCAAGCCGGAAATGTTGCTTGACGAAGCGCGGGTCGGGTCCACCATGGTGATGTACGGATCGGCGCGTATCCCTTCGCCCGAACAGGCCCAGGCAAAGATCGATGCGGCCAAGGACGGGAGCGAATTCGAACAGAAAGTCGCCGAGCGGCTGGCGGCCAAGGCCAAGTACTACGACGAAGCTTACAAGCTGGCCAAGCTGATCTCCGAAAAGGCGATCATCGAAGACGGCAAGCGCCAGTTCGTCGTATGCTCTGGCGGGGGGCCATCCATCATGGAAGCGGCCAACCGCGGCGCGAGCGATGCCGGCGGGGAATCGATCGGCCTCAACATCATCCTGCCGCACGAGCAGGCTCCCAACTCCTATGTGACCCCCTATCTGTCGCTCAACTTCCACTATTTTGCGTTGCGCAAGATGCATTTCCTGCTGCGTGCGCGGGCTGTGGCGGTATTCCCCGGAGGGTTCGGGACCTTCGACGAGTTCTTCGAACTGCTAACCCTGATCCAGACCGGCAAGATGAAGCCGATCCCGATCCTGCTTTTCGGGCGAGATTTCTGGACCCGTGTGGTCGATTTCGAAGCGATTGCCGAAGAAGGTACGATTTCGCAGAAGGATCTCGACCTGTTTCACTGGTGCGAGACGGCCGGAGAGGCGTGGGATCACATCGCCGAATTCTACGAACTCAACGGCTAGGCGCCCTCCCGTTTCAGGCTCCGGACGGCATGGTGTCCCAAAGGCCCATTGCCCGCGCCGAAACCCGGAGCCGCAGCGATCGCAGAAACGACAAACCGACGTCCCAGACGCACGGCATGCTCCAGCGATTGTCCGTGCCCAATCAAAGTTGCGATAGCCGAAGAGAGCGTGCAGCCGGTCCCATGCGTGTGACGGGTGTCGATACGGGCATGGTCGAAGGACACCGCGCGGCTTTCCGGCCCGACCAGCACGTCGAAAATGCGGCTGTCGTCGGTGTGACCGCCTTTGGCGAGCACGTGGCACCCATATTCCTGGGCAAGCGTCATCGCAGCTTCCCCCATCGCTTCGGCGGTTCGCGGCTGGCTGTCGGTGAGTAGCTCCAGCTCGGGCAGGTTGGGCGTGAGCAAGGCGGCGAGGGGGAATAGCTTTTCCCGCATTGCAGAAGTCGCCGTGCCGTCGATCAAGGCCGCGCCGGAGGTGGCAATCATCACAGGGTCGAGGACAATCGGTGCGGCCACATCCACCAGTGCTCTGGCCGTGTGCTCGATAATGTCGGCATCGTGCAGCATGCCGATCTTGATCGCATCCACGCCGATATCTTCGACGCACGAGCGGATTTGCGTCCCCACGAATTCGCCCGATAGGGGAGTGATCGCCTGAACCCCCACGCTGTTTTGTGCTGTGACGGCGGTTATCGCGGTCATCGCGTAGCCGCCCAGCATTGCGATGGTCTTGATGTCGGCCTGGATGCCCGCTCCGCCGGACGAGTCCGATCCCGCAATGGAGAGGATCCGGGGGGGAGGATCCTTGTTCAAGCTTCGAACTTCCTCACTGTCGACGGAGGATACTTGTCATGCAGTTTGGCTGCACGCGTGGGCCGATCCATCAACTCGCCGCCGCAATTGGGGCAGGCATCGTCAAGCTCTTCGGCGCAAACCGTGCAAAAGGTGCATTCAAAGCTGCATATGAAGGCGCCGGGGGTCTCGGCGGGAAGGTCTGTGCCGCAACGTTCGCAGTCCGGTCGCATTTCCAGCATTTGCCTGTCTCCTACGCAGCCGCTCGAACCGCGTCGCACACGCGATCCACGACGGCCTCGACTTGGGAGGAATCGTCTCCTTCGGCCATGACGCGGATCACGGGTTCGGTGCCCGACGGCCTGATGACCAGGCGACCTTTCCCTTCCAGTTCACCTTCGGCATCGGCAATTGCAGCCTTTACGGCGTCATTGTCGAGCGGTTTGCCACCATCATACCGGACGTTCTTGAGCAATTGCGGCACGGGATCGAACAGGTGCAGGATTTCGCTCGCCGGGCGCTGCGATCTCACCAGGCTGGTCAGCACCCGCAGCGCGGCTACGGTGCCGTCTCCGGTTGTCGAATGATCGAGCAGGATCATGTGCCCCGATTGTTCCCCTCCGACATTGAAGCCGCCCAGTTTCATGCGCTCGAGGACGTAGCGATCGCCGACCCTGGTGCGTTCGAGCGATAGCCCCTGAGCGGCCAAGTACCGCTCGAGGCCAAGATTCGACATGATTGTCGAAACGACACCACCTCCGCGCAGGGCCGCTTTTTCGTGCATGCGCGTGGCGATCAGAGCCATGATCTGGTCGCCGTCGACCGCGCGGCCCTTTTCATCGACCACGATCAGACGGTCGGCATCGCCATCGAGCGCGATCCCGATATGCGCGCCTTCTTCGACCACTTTGGCCTGCAGCGCTTCGATCGCAGTCGATCCCACGCCGTCATTGATGTTGGTGCCATTCGGCGTGACGCCGAGTGTCACCACATCCGCGCCCAATTCCCAGATGGCCGAAGGAGCGACCTGATAGGCGGCACCGTTGGCGCAATCGACCACCACCTTGAGTCCGTCGAAACGCACTTCGGAGGCCACCGATTGCTTGAGCGCGTGAATATAGCGCCCGCGCGCATCGTCGATCCGCCGTGCCCTGCCGATTGCCTCCGGCATGGCCAGCATCGGCGCTTCTTCCAGCAGCGCTTCGATTTCCGCTTCGGCTTCGTCCGACAGCTTGAATCCATCCGGGCCGAACAGCTTTATCCCGTTGTCGGGGAAGGGGTTATGGCTTGCGGAGATCATTACTCCCAGATCGGCGCGCATTTCCCGCGTAAGCAAGGCGATGGCGGGCGTGGGCAGCGGGCCGGTCATGATCACGTCCATGCCGACACTGGTAAAGCCCGCGACCAGCGCGCTTTCCATCATGTAGCCGGACAATCGCGTATCCTTGCCGATCACGACGCGGTGCTGGTGGCCACCGCGCAAGAAGTAATTGCCGGCCGCCTGGCCGACGCGCATCGCGGTTTCAGCGGTCATGACTCCGGCATTGGTGCGGCCCCTGATCCCGTCGGTGCCGAAGAATTTGCGTGACATTGCGGGCGTTGCCCCTTGTTGTTTTCTTGCTCGATTTGTCACCTGCTTCTGGCGCGGTTATCGCGCGAAGGGAAGGGCGCAGGCCGTTACAAAGGATCAAATTCTTGACTGACAAGGGTGAGGTGGCACCGGCCGCGCTTGGGCAACGCTTCGAACTGGTGACAATCCGATTGCCGGTTGTCCTGACGTTTGCAGCGCTCATCATTGGTCTCAGCATGGGCGTGCTGCTTGCCGATGGCGGTCTTCCCGACTGGCTGCACGAAGTCGTGGCACTGGTCGGCAGCCTGTGGCTGCGCGCGCTCCAGATGACGATCATTCCCCTCGTCGCCAGTCTGCTGGTGCTTGGAATCGCGCAAATGATCGGGGCGGCCCGCGCCGGGGCGGCAGCGGCACGATTCCTCGCCCTCGTCTTCGGGGTCCTGATTGCAGGCGGCATCTTCACGGCGATCGTCTTGCCGCTCGTTCTGCAGGTCGTCCCCATTCCAGAAGCCGCTGCGGGTTTCCTCGCGGATGTGCCGGACGGCGAACAGGAAGTTCCGGGAGCGCTCGAATTCCTGGGCTCGCTGGTTGCACCCAATGTGATCTCGGCAGCCGCCGAGACGGCCATGCTGCCATTGACCATCTTTTTCGCTTTGTTCGCCGTGGCGATCACGCGCTTGCCCGAATCCCAGAGCGAGCGCTTGCTTGGTTTCTTCCATGCCCTCGCGAACACCATGCTGCTGATCATCGGCTGGGTGTTGTGGCTAGCACCGATCGGCGTGCTCGCGCTTGCATTCGGAGTGGGTCTGCGCAGCGGGGGAGGCGCATTTGCCGCACTGGCCCACTACATCATTGTTGTATCCGCGATGGGCGGGTTCGTCTTGGTTCTGGCCTATGCGCTCGCTTGGCTGTTCGGCGGGATCAATCCTGTGCGCTTCGCAGGGGCCGTGGTTCCCGCACAGGCGGTCGCGATCTCCACGCAAAGCTCGCTCGCCAGTCTTCCCGCCATGCTCGACAGTGCGACGCGTCTGAAATTGCGGCAGAGCACCAGCGAATTCGTGTTGCCGCTTGCCGTTGCTATCTTCCGGTCGACCAGTGTGGCTATGAACCTTGCGGTCGCGCTTTACGTCGCAGCTCTGGCGGGGATCGAGGTATCGGCACCGCTGATGGTGGTGGGGATTGCGGTGGCCGTGATCATCAGCATTGGCTCGGTGAGCCTGCCGGGATCGATCAGTTTCGTCGTCTCCATCGGTCCCATTGCCCTCGCGATGGGTGTTCCGATTGAGCCGCTCGCGCTGCTGGTCGCCGTCGAAATGCTGCCCGACATCATGCGTACGCTTGCAAATGTCACCATGAACATCGCGGTGACATCGGTGGTGGATCGCGGCGCGGACGCATCCGACGCCGCCTAACCCTTGGCTGCTACACCCTTGCCCGCTGCGACATCGTCAAGCTCTTCCAGGATGGCGCGGTGCGCGGTGTCATCTTCGATCGAGCGCTGAGGGATGTTGCCTTCGGCCAGCATCGAGTTAAGCGCTGCGCGGGCACGTCCGACGCGGCTTTTGATGGTGCCCACCGCACAGCCGCAGATCTGGGCTGCCTCTTCATAGGAGAACCCGCCAGCTCCCACCAGCAGGAGTGCCTCGCGACGCTCCGGCGGAAGAGTCAGCAGCGCCCGGTGCATGTCGGAAAGATGGATCGGCTCTTCCTGGCCGGCCGGGGCAGTCAATATGCGCTCGGCGACGCCCTCATCATATTCGCCGCGAAACCGGTTCCGGCGCATATCCGTCAGGTAGGCGTTGCGGAGTATAACGAACGTCCAGGCCCGCATCGACGTGCCCGGTTCGAATCGGTCTTGCGCCGCCCATGCCTTGAGCAAAGCCTCCTGCACCAAATCGTCGGCCATATCCGGGCGTCCGCACAATCCACGCGCAAATGCACGAAGGTGCGGGACCACTTCAGTGAGTTCGCGCTTGAACGCGGCCTTTTCGCTGGCCGAACGTTTCGGAGGTCCGTCGTCTGCCATCAGGGCGCGTTATCACCGTGGTCGGCACGGGCAGAGCCGGACGAAGCACCCGTATCGTCTAGCTTGTCCAGAAGATCCTTGAATGCGTCGGGAAGGGGCTCCTCAACGACCGAATCATACAGCTGCTTCAATCCATTCGCCCAGTCAGGAGGCTGCATATCGGGCGAGTCCGTTTCATTCCCCGGTATGCGCTCGCTGGATTTCTTGCTGGATGTCATACGCTCGCTTGACCACCTCGTCCCTCGATCTCGCGTCCCGAGCGCGAGTATCCATTTGTCGATATAGCGACGATTGTTGATCGGGCAAAATGGGAACGAACAAGTGGTTGCTCGGTTCCCTCAAACACCCGGGGATGGTGGGGGTCATGACTGAAAACGCGAATCAAAACCTGGAGGCACCCGCTGTCAGTCGTTCGCGACGGTGGCTAATCCTCTTCCCTCGCGCGGTTCCTGTAGCGATATTCCTCGCCATTGCGGCCATCACGGCTTTGAGCGTTTATGCGATCGAGAGCAATGCGCGGGCCCGGGAGAAGGCCCAAATCGGCGATTATGCCCGATCTGTTGCAAGCGCGCTGGAAAGGCGTGGTAGCAGCTATTCGTCCTATATCCGCGCCGGCGCGGCCTTCTTTTCTAGCTTCGATGAGGTCCGCCCCCGGATGTTCCGCCAGTTCGTCGCCGAATTGAGGCTCGATGTCGAGTATCGCGGGGCAGAGGGAATTGGCTGGATCGAAGTGGTCCAGCCCGGCGAAGTTGCCGAATATCTCGATCGGCAACGCGGCGATCAGTCGTCCTTTCAGGATATTAGACCGCAGATCGGCTCAGCTGGCGAAGCGCTCGCCCCCGTTACCTATTTTTCCCCCGACACTGCGCGCAATCGCCGCGCGCTCGGATTCGATATGTATTCCGATCCTGTGCGGGCGGCAGCGCTTGAAGAGGCGCGACGCACCGTGCGCCCCACCGCATCCGGCCGTGTGGTCCTGGCGCAGGAAGGAGTAGGCGAAACGCCGGGCTTCGTCGTCTTTATGCCGGTCTACAAACCGATCGACAGCGACCAACGGCTTGCCGGATTCGTCTACAGCCCGTTCAATGCCGAGCGTTTTCTGGACTCTGCCATCGATCTGTCGGAGCCAACCGAATTCGGCGTTAAGTTGTATGACGGAGCCGCCAGTCTCGAGAACCTGCTGGTGTCACGCGGTCTCGATAGCGAACATCATCGCCGCGTCGAACAACCCGTTACGATAGCCAACCGACAGTTGCTGCTGGTGGTCGAAGCGCCGCATGCACGCACTCTGGCACCGCTTTCCATGGTTACATTGATGTTCGGCATCGCTGTCGCGAGTCTGTTGATGCTGCTTGCGCGCCTCCTGACCCGGCAAGCTGCCGAGGACCAGGCGCGGCTGGAATTCTTCGAGGAGCAGTATTCGATCCGCAATTCGTTGACCCGAGAACTCAATCACAGGGTCAAGAACACGCTGGCCAATGTGCTTTCGATCATGTCGCTTACGCGTCGGAGAACGACCGATCTCGATGAATTTGCCGACAGCCTCGAGGGGCGCATTCGCGCTCTGTCCGCCACGCACGACCTGCTTACTCGGTCCGATTGGGGCACCATCCCGCTGCAAGCCGTAATCGAAGCCGAATTGCAGCATTTCAAAGTTGCCAGCGAGCAGTCCGTGACGCTCGACGGGCCTCACGTCGATCTCGCACCAAACAACGCCCTGTCATTCGGCCTTGCGATCCATGAATTGGCGACCAATGCCGCGAAATACGGGGCCTTGAGTGTGCCCGGCGGCTCGGTGTTCGTGAATTGGGAACTGACTGACGACGATCTGGCCGAAGTTGAATGGCGCGAGCGTCAAGGACCTACAGTGAGCGAATCACGCAAGCGCGGGTTTGGGACCGAGCTGATCGAAAAGATCGTCGCACACGAGCTACGGCAACCGGTGCAACTGGATTTCGATCCGAAGGGCGTGCGGTGCCTGCTCAGGGTGCCCATTCGCAGGCTGGGCGATTTCCAGATTCGGGCCGACGAGCAGTAAGCCTGCAGAATTCAATCGAGTGGCCGGCTGGATCCGAAAAACAGTGCCTGGCTGATGGCGGCGCGCACCGTTCGCTCTTCGAATGGCTTGGTGACGAGATAGGTCGGTTCCGGGCGGTCTCCGGTTAGGAGCCGCTCCGGGAATGCGGTAATGAAGATAACCGGCACGCTGCCGATGGCGAGAATATCGTCGACTGCATCGAGACCGGAGGAACCGTCGGCCAGTTGTATGTCCGCAAGCACAAGCCCCGGATTTCCCTTGGCTACGATTTCCTGGGCCTGGGTGCGAGTGGCGGCAGTGCCATAGATTTCGTGGCCCAGGGACTGGACCATATCTTCAAGCTGCATCGAGATCAGCGGCTCGTCTTCGATAATCAGCACCGAGGTTGCTTGTTCGCGATCGATTTCGCTGACCGCCTCATTGACGAGAGCTTCGATCTCGGCGGGTTTGAGATCCATGATTTCCGCTGCCTGGACAACGGTGAAATCCTCAAGCGTCGTGAGAAGCAATGCCTGTCTATTGAGCGGTGTTATGGCTCCGAGCCGATCCTGAGCGCCGAGTTCGTGTTCGCTCGGGCTCTCGTTTCCGTCTTCGATCTGGAGATAGGCGCTCGACCAGACTTTGTTGAAAGCACGGTAGAGCGGGATCCGTCCGCCATCGAGCGACGCCTTCAGGTCTTCGTCCTCCAAGACGGCTTCGAGCGTCGCCCTTACGAACGCATCGCCGGTTCCCTGCGAACCGGTCAGCGCTCGCGCATAGCGGCGCAGGAAAGGAAGGCTTGTTGCTACCTGTTGACCCAGATTCATGACGTTCCTTGCTTTCTCGCGAGCGAATGAATTGCTCCGCGGTATGTAACGATTCGAGGCCATAGCGCCAGATCGCGCAACCGTCGCCCCATCGCGCAAAATCGCTGATGAAAGGCTGGTCCCGTTCGGCTCAAGAAAAAATTCGAAATGTCGGGAACCGCCTTTCCAGACGTGCATTTCTTCTTTGTCACCGCCGAGACCCCCCTCCCGTCCAAGCGGCTGGTGATACGATCCCGAAAGGCCTCCACTTTTCCGAGTGGAGGCCTTTTTTCTTTGGCGGCTGACACAGGGTCATGCTCAGTATCCTGTCAACCGATGGGTTTCTCGTAGATCGCATATTCCCGATTGATACTGCTTTCTATCGTGTCCGCGATCGCCACCATTCCCTGATTGTCTTCGAGGATCCACCCGATCTCGCCACGTTTGGAATGGAACTTCTCGGCCGCTTCGGTCCGGATGTAGCTGATCATCATGAAAGCGAGCTGGCTCGCCATCCGCGAATTGTGGAATTCTTTCAGGACACCCATCAATGGCACCCGCATACCTGAGCCCTTTGGACGTCTGAGCCACCGCAGCATGTGGAACCAACCGAACGGAAATAGCTTGCCGTCGATCTTGGCGAGAACGTGGTTCAAGTCGGGGAAAGTCAGCATGAACGCCACTGGTTTTCCGTCGACTTCGGCGATCATGTTCAGCTCTTCATGGATAATCGGCTTCAGCTTCTTACCGGCATAGGCGACTTCGTCCGGCGTGAACGGCACAAAGCCCCAGTTATCGGACCATGCATCGTTGAGGATCGAAAGGACGATCTCGGCCTCTTCATCCCAACGCGCCTTGTTAACCCGGCGCACGTTGATCCGGCTATTGCGTTCGCCCGATTTGACGATCCGCTGCACCAGCGGAGGGAACTCTTCGCTGATGTCGAGATCGTAGGTGTAGAGCGTCTTGGCGAGAGAAAATTCCGCGTTTTCGATCCACGGCTGGTACGCGCTTGGATGATGTCCCATCATGACCATCGGAGAATGGTCATGGCCTTTGATCAGCAAGCCGGGTTCCTCCCACATCGCCATGGAGATTGGACCGAGAACGCGTGTCATGCCGTGTTGTTTCAGCCACTCTTCGGCCGTTTGCAGGAGAACGCGTCCGATCGCTTCGTCCTCTGCGTCGAAATAGCCAAACATTCCTGTGCCCGGCCCAAAGCCTTGTTCCGGCGATGCAGCCAGCGCCAGCTCGTCGATATGCGCGGCAATGCGACCGACGGCCTTCCCATTCCGGTGCGCGATAAAAAGCTGTGCCTTTGCATGGCCGAACAGCGGGTTCTTGCCCGGATCGACCAATTCGAGCTGCTCGCTTCGCAATTGCGGCACCGAATGTTCCAGCCGCGCGGCAAAGTCGCGACCGAGATCGACGAAGCGTGCCCTCCCTTTCTTGTCGCTCACCGCCTCAATGCTTATCTGCGCATCCGCCACGCTAGCCATCCCGTATTGCGTTAGATCAATGCGTGTGTGTCGCCCCGAGCCGATACGCGCAACCCAGTCGATTACTCTTGCCAACAAGACGCATTTGTCTCGCCCTTGCATTTTGCTGTAAGGGCGCAGCCGAGAACAGAACGATGAACGTACAACAAAGCCTAGATCCAGCGACTGGGACCTCCCGTGACGGCGGCCCGGCAACGCGTGCGCAGTTCCAGACGCAGGACGACAAGGACATGCTGCGCGCGGCGCGCGATCTGACCAAGGATCTGGGTGAGGCGAAGCCCGGTATCTACTGGCCCGATATGCTGGTCTCGACCGCAATCGGATATGCCGGGATCGCGACTGCGATCCTCTCCGACAGCATTGCTATCGCCGTAGTCTCGGGCATTCTCGCGGCGCTCGCATTGTATCGTTCGCTCATGTTCATCCACGAACTGACGCACATCAAGAAAGATGCACTTCCCGGATTCCGTCTGGGCTGGAACCTGATGGTCGGAGTACCGATGCTGACGCCCAGCTTCATGTATGAGGGCGTGCATGTGATCCATCACAAGCGCACGCAATACGGCACGATCGAAGATCCGGAATACCTTCCACTTGCGCTGATGAAACCGTGGAGCCTGCCGCTCTTCGTCCTTATCGCATTGCTCGCACCCGCCGCGCTCTTGGTGCGCTTCGGCATCCTTGTGCCGCTCGGCGTCGTGATCCCGCCAATCCGCAAATTGGTGTGGGAGCGATTCTCGTCGCTATCGATCAATCCCGACTTCCGTCGCAAACGGCCCACCGGCGATTTTCGCAAACGCGTATTCTGGCAGGAAGCCGGGGCAAGCGTTTGGGCCCTTACGCTGTTCGCCAGCACGTTTGCGATCGGGTGGCGGCCTTTGCTGATAGCACTGGCAGTCGCTTCGCTCACTGCGGTGCTCAACCAGCTACGCACACTGGTCGCGCATCTGTGGGAAAACGAGGGTGAACCGATGACGGTCACCGCGCAGTATTTGGACAGCGTCAATGTGCCGCCACCTGGGGTCGCCGCAGAGATCTGGGCTCCGGTAGGCCTGCGCTACCACGCGCTGCATCACCTGATGCCGTCGATGCCCTATCATGACCTGCCTGAAGCGCATCGACGTTTGGCAAAGGAGCTGGGCACGGGCTCGACTTACGAGGGTGCAAACCATCCCGGCATGTTGCCGCTGGTGGGAAGGATTGCTCGCAGCACGATGATGCGCGGCTAATCCCGGCTCTGGCCAAGTCCTAGTCGGCCCTTTGCACTTTTGAGCCCTTTGGCGGACGTTGGCCTTCGGTGCTCCCTCCACTCTGCATGGCATTCGAGCCGGACTCGCCCGAACCTGCGATACCGGTCTCGCCTCGGCCGCCCAAGTCGCCGGTCGTGCCGGAATAGGGCGTTGCATCGTCGCTCGGCCCCTCGCTGACCACTTCGTCTTCATCGCCTGTCTCGGTTTCTTGAGCGGCGACACTGTCATTGCTTGATCCTTCAGCCTCTTCCGGTTCGGTGTTGCAGGCAGCCAGTCCGATCGTAAGCGCGGCAAGCACAATCGGCGTGAGGCGATTCATGGCGTGATCTCCTTGGCTCATATGGCAAGCATAGCGCGTGCCGGGTGGTGCGCAAAACGCACGGTTCTGCGATCAGTCGAGGAAGTTTATCATTGCACAACGACGTTCGACGGGAAGTCCGTTAGCGGATTCCGATGAGAGAACACCGGCCAATCGGGGATGAGCGTCCAACGCGAGGACTTCTTCAAAGCCGAGCCGAGCGTAGAAAGGCGCGTTCCAAGGCACGTCGCGAAAGGTCGTGAGGACGAGTGCCGTGAAGCCGGAATTGCGGGCATCGATCATGCAGGCGCGAACCAATCCCGAACCGATACCGCTTCGTTGAAAGTCGGGATCCACATCCAGCTCCCAGATATGCAGTTCGCGACCGAACGGCTCGTTAACCAGAAAGCCGGCCATCCTCTCACCGACATGGGCCACCAGTGAATGGCCTTTGCGGATGAAACGTTTCAAATCGTCGACCGCCGTGATGTCTTCGGGATCGAGCGTCTCGAGCCCTTCCTGTGTCTTGAACAGTGTGGCGGCCGCGCGCTCGATCGCAGGCATGCCGTCTGCGTCTCCAGGGCGCGCCAATCGCAGCGACCAATCGTTTGGGTCCGTCATTCCTCGGTCCGGATCAGCACGGTCTCACCCACCAGCATGAACAAAAGGAAAGGTGCCCAGGCGGCCAGGAAAGGCGGATATCCGCCAAAACTGCCCATCGCCAGCGCCGCGTTGTCGACCACGAAATAGGCAAATCCCAAAGCCATCCCGATGATCGCGCGCACAAACAGCTGGCCCGATCGGGCAAGGCCGAACGCCGCGATCGATCCGAGCAAGGGCATCAGGAAGGCCGAAAGCGGGCCGGAAATCCTGTGCCACCATTTCGCGCGCATTTCGGTCGTTCGTCGGCCTACTGCGTCGAATGCGTCGATGGTCTCCGACAGCTCAAAGAACGACTGGGCATCGGGATCGACCGACTGCAAATCGATCTGTTCGGGTGTCAGGCCTTCGCCAACAACCATCTCTTCGATGGCTTCGGTCTCGGCGCTTCCGACGTCGAAGCGGACCGGGTTTGCCAGCTTCCAGCCCGGAGCGGCGTAGGTCGCTCCCGTGGCCTTGATCTGCTTGCTGATGATCCCGCCCGGCGCGCGTTCGTACCAGGTAACGTCGTCGAGCTCGATCGCCTCGCCCGAACCCACCAATGAAGACGCAGTGAGGATATTCGTTCCGTCCGTCAGGTAGACGTTGGCGCGGACACCGGTCTCCTCGGGAATGGCGCCGTAGTCGACCGCTTCCCAAGCCTTCAGCGTCGCAGTGGCGCGGGTAACGATTCTCTCGTTGAAAGCGAAGCTAACCAGCGCGACCGCGCCGGCCGTCAACAGCAAGGGCGCGAGGACCTGGTGTGCCGAAAGCCCCGCCGCTTTCATCGCCACCACCTCGCTATTCTGGTTGAGCGTCACCAGTGTAATCAAGGTCGCCAGCAACACCGAGTAGGGCAGGAATCGTGCAATTAGCTGCGGTATCCGCAGACTCGCATACTTGATAATCTCGGCCTGGCCGTTCCCTTCGGGTTCCAGGATCTTGCCGGTCGAGCCGAGCAGGTCGAGCGCCATCAGCACGAGCACAAGCATCACCAGCACCGCAAGGATGCGGACGATGAACATCTGCGCGAGATACCAGGTCAGCGTGCGCGAAGGGAAAAAGTCGAGCTGCATAGGTGGGTGGTGCCAGCCCTATTCTGCCGGGGCCATCTGCGTATCGCGCAGCGGCGGCGTCTTCGCGCGCTGGCCCTCGCGTGAGAACAGCTTGCCGATACGCTTGCTCAGTTTCGCGAACGCCGTCTCGAGCGCCCCGATGGGCTGGCCGCCGGGTACGTGCGCAACCTGGTGGTACATCCACAGGATGAGCGCCGCGAAGATGAAGAACGGACCCCAAAGTGCGATGATCGGATCGACCCGGCCCAGCGCGGCAATATCCTCCCCGTACTGGTTCACCTTGTGATAGGCGACCACCATGATGATCGAGACGAACACGCCGAGCGCGCTGGTCGATCGTTTCGGCGGGATTGCAAGAGCCAGCGCCAACAAGGGCATCAGGAACATCATCACGATTTCGACCAGCCGGAAATTGAAACTGGCCTGGCTGGCGTCGCGCTCTTCCGCCCTGCTTTCCTCGCTCCAGCCGATCTGCAGCAATTCAGGCAGGATGTATTCGCGCGTCGCATCGCCGCGTTCGCGGAATTCTTCGATCGCCGGCAAGTCGATCGGAAGGTCGTGGCGGCTGAAAGACAGGACTCGCGGCGTCTTGCTGCCGGTGTCCTGAACGATCGTTCCGTCGGACAGGCGCAAGATGATCGTGTCGGGATCGTCGCTGGTAGCGAGGAAAGCGCCCTCGCGCGCGCTGATCGACAGGACTTGATCGCGCTCGTTCGCCACGCGCGCGAAAATACCGACCAAGCGCCGACCGTCGTCTTCGCTTTCTTCGATCCTGAGCGCCATGCGGTCGGCGAGCGTCGTGAATTCCCCGACCTTGATGGAAGCGCCGAGGGCGCCGGAGCGCAGCTCGTATTCCATCTGCTCGTAATAGTAGCGGCTGACAGGCTGGATGTAGAACACCAACGCGACATTGATTGCCACCAGAACCAGCGTGATCGCGTAGGGCACGCGCAGCAGCCGCCAGTAGGAAAGGCCGACTGCTCGCATGACGTCGAGTTCGCTCGACGTGGCGAGTTTGCGGAACGCCAGCAACACGCCGAGCAGCAGTCCGAGCGGGATGGCGAGGCTCGCATATTCCGGGATCAGCGCGCCGAGCATCTTGAATACGACGCCGATCGGCCCGCCTTCGACCGCGACAAAGTCGAACAGCCGCAACATCTTGTCGAGCAGCAACAGCGAAGCGGCAAGCGCAAACACCCCGAGCATCGGGAAGATCACCAGCCGGAAGATGTACCGGTCGACACTGGGAATGAAGCTTAGCACTTCAACATTTGGCCCTAGTTTTCGCAGTTGCGAGCCGCGCCATAGCGCGATTTTTCCGTTCGGTCATGGGGTGATGTGCGAGCGCCTGTTGACCGGCGCTGAACCGGGAGGCCGGACTACCAGAAGCGGCTTCCGGGCACGCCCTTGAAAGGCCCCGCTTCGTATTGGCTGATCCAGCCGCCATAAAAGCTTCCGGGTTGCGGGGTGATCGCTTCGCCGTCGACCATGCAGCGATCGAGCGGATCGGGGTAGAAGGCAAGGTAGTCCTTGATCGGCGCGAAGGCTGGGGTCGGGCTGGGATACGACCACGCGACCGCTTCGAGCCGCGCGTCACCGATCGCGAGATCCCAGTAATTCGCCTGCCCCTTCCACTCGCACATCGTGCGGCGCGGGTTTGGCTGAAGGTGCTCCATCGCGATATCGGATTGCGGGATGTAGTAGGTCGGTGGATGGCTGGTTTCGAGCGTCCGCCAGGCAGCGCGGCTATCGACCACTTCGATATCCTTGTGGACAATCTGGATACGCCGGTCAGTGGGCTCGGCGATTGCGGGGCGGGGATAGTCCCAGACACTTTCCTGACCGGGCCCAACCGGATCGGGGTCAGGATGTCCGCCGAACAGGCTCACGCCTTCTCGAGCGTGCATTGCAGCGGATGTTGGTTCTGCCGTGCGAAGTCCATCACCTGGTTCACCTTGGTTTCGGCAACTTCGTACGGGAATATTCCGCAGACTCCGACGCCCTTCTGGTGAACATGCAGCATGACCCGGGTCGCTTGCTCAAGATCCATGCTGAAAAACCGCTTCAGGACCATCACCACGAATTCCATCGGGGTGTAGTCGTCATTCAGCATCAGCACTTTGTACTGGCTGGGCTTCTTGGGCTTGGTGCGGGTCTTGGTCGCTACGCCGACTTCGCTCTCGCTGCCATTGTCGGAATCGCCTTCATCCGCCGCCCGAATCGAATCCGGCACGGACGCGGCTGGGAATTCCGCCTGAGAGGGAGAAGGGACGACCATCGGCTACCCATTATGGGATTCGTTTTCGCATGCGCAAGGATTCTCCGTTCCGGTGCGCGGGCAGCCAATAGCAAAGGGCCGGACGGACCCGTTCGGTCCATCCGGCCCTGCGCCTCATCGGCGCGCTTTCGTAAACCGGGATTGGGAGAGAGAGGAGAGGCCCGGTTCAGAAACTTGCTGGTTAGGCAGCCTTCGAGATCTTCTCGGCGGCCACGCTGACGCGGTTCGAAATCGGAGCGAAAGCATCGTTGTAGAGCTTCACCCATGCTTCGGTGCGCT
>JASJDE010000135.1 GCA_030065195.1 Erythrobacter sp.
CCCAACGCGCCTTTGCCGGGGCGAAATGGGATATGCGCACGCTCACCAATCTCGGCCAGGTCGTGACACTGACGGCGCTGGTGCGCGGCGATGTCTACAACACGCGAGACACGCTCGCGACGGTGACCGAAGCCTATCGCGGCAATGAAGGCTTCACGGCGCGCGGCATCGCCACCGCTGCCTTGGATATCGAGTGGCCCTTTGTCGGTGAGGCATTCGGCGGCACGCAAGTGCTCAAGCCACGCGTGCAGGTCGTGGCCAGCCCGCCGATCCGAAACCTCGCAGTGCCGAACGAAGATGCGCGGGCGATCGATCTTGAAGACTCGAACCTGTTCGCACTCAATCGCTTCCCCGGATACGATCGCGTCGAAGACGGCGTGCGCGTTACTTGGGGCGTCGATTGGGAACTCAACAAGCCCGGCTGGCGGGTGAAGACCAATGTCGGCCAGTCGCTGCGCTTCGACACCCAGCGCGACGTATTCCCGGACGGCACCGGCCTGTCCGAGCGCGTATCGGACTTCGTTGGTCGCACAGAGGTGCGCTATCGCGACTTCCTCAATTTCACTCACCGTTTCCGGCTCGACAAGGACAACCTCGCGATCCGGCGAAACGAAATCGATGCGACCATCGGGTCGCGCAGGACCTATCTTGAAGTCGGATACCTCCGCCTCAATCGCGACATCACCACCGTAGAAGATTTGCAGGACCGCGAGGAATTGCGCGCTGCGGGCCGAATTGCGTTCACCGACAACTGGTCGGCTTTCGGTTCGGGCGTATTCAACCTGACCAGCGCAGACGAAGACCCGACATTTGCACCCGATGGCTTCGAGCCGATCCGCACGCGATTGGGAGTCGCCTACCAGGACGATTGCATCGAATTCGGACTGACCTGGCGGCGCGACTTCATCACCGCAGGCGACGCCGAACGCGGCAACACGTTTCAGCTCTTCTTTGCGTTGCGCAACCTCGGTTTTCGCTGATCGCGGCAGAGCCGGCAAAACCTTCCCCAGCCACCGATTGGCACGGGAAACAAAAATGGCTAATGGATCGGCGACGGGATTGAGCCGGACTCAGCGGCGGTTAAGCCACGTTGGGGCATTCGGCCCGCAATAAAGGCAAAATCGCGGCGCAAGAGGGGACGCGCAGCGATCCAATTTGAATAAATCGGGATTGATTACAGTGACTTTGAAGGCGTTTTCGAAATCGTGCGCGGTTTTGGCGATGGCTGGCCTGTTTGGCCTCGCTTCCGCACCTGCTACCGCCCAAACCACCGCCGTACCGACGTCGGACAATCCGTTCGGGCTTCCGCAGACCATCAACATTCTTGGCCCGGAGAACCCCAACGAACGCTCCGCAACCGCGATCGTGAACGGGTTCGTCATCACGGCTACCGACGTCAACCAACGCGTCGCGCTGGTGACCTCGGCGTCCAACAGCGAAGTGTCGGAAGAAGAGCTGAACCGCTTGCGCGTACAGGTTTTGCGCAACCTGATCGACGAAACGCTCAAGATCCAGGCGGCCGAAGCACTCGAAGTCCAGGTCTCGCGGGCGGAAGTCAACCAGACATACGAACAGCTCGCCGCACAGAATTTCGGCCAGGAACCCGAAAGGATGGACGAGTATCTGCAGTCGGTCGGATCTTCGCCTTCGGCGCTAAAGCGCCAGATCGAAGGCGAAATCGCCTGGGAGAACCTGCTGCGTCGAAACATCATCCCGTTCGTCAATGTCGCGGCCGAGGAAGTGAACGAGGTTTTGCGGCGTCAGGAAGAATCCCGCGGTACGGAAGAATTCCGTCTCGGCGAGATCTATCTTTCGGCAACCCGCGAGAACCGTGCAAGCGTGTTGCAGAACGCCGAACGGATCATGGAACAGCTGCGCGCGGGAGGCAGCTTCGTCGCCTATGCACGGCAGTTCTCCGAAGCGACCACGGCAGTGGTCGGCGGCGATCTCGGTTTCGTGCGCCTCGGGCAGTTGCCTCCGGCGCTGGCGACGGCCGCACGCAGCCTGCAACCCGGACAATTGGTCGGCCCGATCGAAATTCCTGGCGGATTCTCGATCCTCTACCTGATCGACAAGCGGCAGGTGCTCATGGCCGATCCGCGCGACGCAGTGCTGAGCCTGAAACAGATTTCGATCGCGTTCGAACCGGGCATCGAACAAGCGGCCGCCGAAACCCGGGTCAACGAGTTCGGGACCTTCATCCAGAACTTGCGGGGCTGCGCCGACGCCGAAACGGCCCGCGAACGGATCGGCGCAACCGTCGTTTCCAACGACCAGATCCGCGCCCGGTCTCTGCCCGAGCAATTGCAGGGCATCATACTGAACCTGCAAATCGGCCAGACCACCCCTCCTTTCGGCTCGGTCGAAGAAGGTGTCCGCGTCCTGATGCTGTGCGGCCGGGAAGAGCCCGAACAGACGGGCGGCCCGACCTTTGCCAGCGTCGAGCAGCAGATTGAACAGGATCGCATCAACAAGCGCGCGCAGCGCTACCTGCGCGACCTGCGCAACGATGCCTATATCGAATACAATTGACGACCGGCTCCCCGCCTGAATTCCCCCTCGCCGTAAGCCTGGGCGATCCGGCGGGGATCGGGCCCGAAATCATCTGCGCGAGCTATGACCGCCTGAAAGGCGCGGACGGTGTGCGTCCGTTCTTCATCGCGGGCGGGCTCGAAGTCTTGCGGGCGGCGGCGGAACGGCGTGGACTGGATTGCCCGCTGGTGCCGATTGCCGAAGCACACGAAGCCGAATTCGCGTTTCACGCCGGATTGCCGGTGCTGGCCGGTCTCGATTGCACCTACGCTCCGGGCCAACCCGACAAGTTGGGAGCGCAACTGGCGCTGTCTTCCTTGCAATGGGCGGCGAAGCTCACGCTCGAGGCCGAAGCCGCTGCGATGGTCACCGCGCCCGTTGCAAAGGCGCAATTGATCGAAGTCGGGTTCGACTATCCAGGCCAAACCGAATTTCTCGCCGCTGCTTGCGGGCATCCCCCTGAAGACGCGGTGATGATGCTGGCGGGTCCATCGCTCAGGACTGTCCCCCTCACCGTGCATATCGGCCTTGCCAAGGTGTCCAGCCTGCTAACGTCCGAACTGATTGTGCACCGGTCGAAGATTGCCGCCGAAGCCCTCCGCCGCGATTTCGGTGTCGATCGCCCACGCCTCGCCATCGCGGGGCTCAACCCCCATGCCGGCGAAGGGGGTCGGTTCGGCGACGAGGAGACGCGCATCATCGAACCGGCAATCGCCACGCTCCGGGATGAGGGAATCGACGCGATTGGGCCGGTTCCCGGCGACGCGCTGTTCACGCCGCGCATGCGCCCGACCTACGACGCCGCCATTTGCATGTATCACGACCAGGCGCTGATCCCGCTCAAGGCGTTGGAATTCGACGAGGGCGTCAATGTCACGCTCGGTCTCCCGCTGATCCGTACTTCTCCCGACCATGGCACCGCCTTCGATATCGCCGGCAACGGGATCGCCGATCCCGGAGCGATGATTGCCGCCATTCGCATGGCGGGGGATATGGCTTCGGCACGCGCCAACGTAGCGGTCGATGGTTGACCTTCCCCCCTTGCGCGAAGTCATCGCGCGGCACGGCCTGTCCGCGTCGAAGGCGCTGGGGCAGAATTTCCTGTTGGACGAGCACTTGCTCGGTCGGATCGCTGCCCTGCCGGGCGATCTGTCGGGCAAAGCCGTGCTCGAAGTGGGCCCCGGTCCGGGCGGACTGACACGGGCACTTCTGCGTGCCGGCGCGAAGGTAACGGCGATCGAAATGGACCGACGCTGCCTGCCCGCGCTGGAAGAATTGGGTGCCGCATTTCCCGGTCGGCTGACAGTGATCGAAGGCGATGCGATAAAGCTCGATCATGGCGCAATCATGGGTGGAGCGCCGTTTCATATCCTCTCCAACTTGCCCTACAATGTCGGCACGGCCCTGTTCGTGAAGTGGACGACCGGCCCGCATTGGCCGCCGCAATGGAAATCCCTGACCCTGATGTTCCAGCGCGAAGTCGCCGAGCGGATCGTAGCGAAGCCCGACAACGGTGCCTACGGGCGACTGGCGGTGCTAGGCCAATGGCGCGCCGACGTGCGACTGGCGATGAAGGTCCACCGCAGCGCCTTCACCCCTCCTCCCAAGGTGATGAGCGCCATCGTGCATGCAGTTCCGCGCGAGGCACCCGAAAACGTGCCCGCCAAGACACTCGAACGCCTGACCGAGGCCGCATTCGGACAACGGCGCAAGATGCTGCGCCAGAGCCTCAAGGGCGTGCCGGGCGCGCTCGAAGCGCTGGCCAAAGTCGGCATCGACGAGACTCGCCGGGCGGAAACGCTCAGAGTTTCCGAGTTCGTCGAACTGGCGCGCGCGCACGGCAAAGATTAACCTATCGACGCTATCCCGATTGCGACATTCGTTCGGGAGTACGCATCATGTTCGGGTTCAATCGGAAGAAGCCAGCTATCGAAGGACCGATAGAGTTTTCCCTGGAAGCGGAAATCGGCCGCCCGGCGAGCGAGGTCTATCGCCTGATTGATGTAGCCGATCCGGGTTTCAGGCAGGTCCTGCTCGGACATTCCGTTGCTCCGGTCGTGGGCGATGATAACTGCTTCGATATGGTCCTGAATGAAATGCCGGACGTGACATTCCATTTGCGGGTAGTTGAGGCGGTAAGGAATCGGCGACTCCAGCTGGAATGCACAATCTCTCCCACGGTCGGCAATCTCAGGAAATCGGTGGAAACCCATATCATCGAACCGCGCGGCGACGATGCTTGCCACATCACTCTCGTAACAGAAGCCACCTTCTCCGATGGTCTTTCGGACGGCGAGCTGGCGGAAGAGATTGCGATGATGAGCGCTGCGGTTCACAACGACTTGATCAAGCTCGCGATCCATGCGGAAGATGGGACGGACGCCGTGCTGCGCTTCGAAGAGGAGCAATGGAGCTGACTGAGACCGATGGCCTCGCGCGCCCAATGCGCCAGGCGCCCTAGTTCAGAGCGCGGACCCTCGCCATCATGCTGTATTCCTCGCGGGTGGTCCAACCCTGGTCCATCACGCGAATGAGCGTTTCGCGCAGCCCCCTGTTGAGCCTGAGCGTCTGTAGCACATTGCCGCCACGGGCGAACACACGCTGCAAATAGAGGACGGCGATATCGTCGGCGTCGCTGGTGTAGCTTTCGTCGAGTGCGAGAAAGATCGAGTTCACGCGGTCGGCATCGATACCGATTTCGCTGTGCAAGGCGCGAGCCAGGCCTGCCTCGTCGGTCGACCAGAAGGTTGTAAAACGGTCGATGAACGCTTCCGCCTGGCGGTCCGATGCGCCGACGGTCGACGTATAGACCTGGTCCGCCAGCAACGCTCCGGCCACGCCTCCAACGAACGCGCCTATGGCAACGCCCACAGGGCCCAACCACACCCCGGCAAGGGCGCCCGCGGCGATGCTTCCGCCTAGCCCGCCGGCGATATTCGAAACCTCGCGTCCCGTTTGCCACACCGGATCGTTGGCATTGGCGATGTTATAGACCGCTATCCCGATACCAAGGATGAAGAGCGCCCTTCCCGCGGCGCCCGCGCGCGCGGCGAATTTGGTGGCCGAGGGTCGCGGGCGACCCGCCGATTCGACCACTTCGAGATAGACTCGGGTTTGCTGCGCATTGTCGAGCTGCGAGAAACTCTTGTTATTATACAGGCGTTTGGATAGCTTCTCGAGAATGTCGTCCAGCGCCAGGCCGTTCGCCTTCAGGTTCTTCGCCAGCGCCCTTCCGAGCGCAGCCGAACGCGCCCGCTGGACGTCCAGCAGCTTGTTGCGCATCCCGTGCGCGGTCTCCGCCGCAGCCTTCGCCGACATCTCACCGCTGCGATAGGCATTGCGCAGGGACTCGCTGATCTTCTGCGCTTCCTGGATGTATTGGGAACGGACCGTCGAGATATTGATCGCCTGGTAGGCAAAGTTGATCGCCGTGCTTTCGAGCGCGCGGATCGCCTGCTCAGTATGCGGATCAATCGGCTTCTGAGTCATGCTGCACCCTTGTGTTCTAACGCCAGATATCGCTTCGCGAGAAGGCCGCGGCGACGGCTTGCACCGGGAGGCAGGCCTCCTATCCCGCGGCTGCCCCGCTCCTTCACGAAGGCGATCCAAACCGCATCGCTTTCAAACTGGAACTGCAGACTGCGTTCACCGGCATCGACGAATCGAAATATGCCGGCAGTATAGGGCGCTCCAATCACGATGTGGTCGAGTATTTTGCTGCGCCTTACCAAGACGAGGTGAAGCTGTTCTTCATAAGGCGTGTCCTCGTCGAGAATGAGCAGGGTCTCCGACGAGGAAACGGCATATTGTTCGATCAATTCGGCGGCATCGATAGAGATCGGGGACCCGCCCGATCGCGCTTCCAAGACTATTTTCGGCAGTGGTTCGCGCCGCCTTTCAAGGCATTTGAAACGATCGGTCGACTGCACAAGCAAAGAGTAAGAGGGTGACCGGGGCAGGTCAAACCGAATGTCCGGATCACTGGGCTCAATCTGCAAAGCCAATCAAGCCCGGTTGTGCATCCCGCGCAACTCTCGATACGTATCCCGTACAGTGGGATGAAAACGAAGATATGCACAGGAGACGCCAGCGTGTTCCGATCGATTTCTCTCACAATGATTGCCATACTCGCTTCTACCGGGGCCAAAGCGCAGCAACCCGACCTCGTCATCGCCAACGTGAATGTGGTCGACGTCGAAAACGGAGTCCTGCTGCCCGACCGCACCGTCTCGATATCCAACGGAGTGATCGCATCTATCGACGGGGGCGAGGTCGCCAACGCGGCGTCAGCAGAGATTGTCGATGGAACCGGCAGATATCTCATACCCGGCCTGATCGATATGCACGTCCACACGGCGCGCGAGGGGTTGCCGATCCTGCTCGAATACGGTGTCACGACCATCCGCGACATGGGGACGCATTTTGCACCGCTGGAGCCTGAAGCCAGGGGTCAGCTTGCAATGCGCTCTGAAATCGAAAACGGCGCCCTCGTCGGTCCGGAGATGTTCCTGGCGCTTAGAATTCTCGACGGAGCCGTTCCCCGCAATCCGCGATTTGCAATGCATTATGCAGCCGTTGCTACGCCCGCAGAGGGACGTTCGCTGGTCGACCAGGTTGCCGATGCCGGCGGCGACTTCGTCAAGGTCTACACCGATCTCGACCCGGACGTGTTCGAAGCGATTGTCGACCAGTCCAAGAAGCGGAACCTGAAATTTGCAGGCCATGTGCCCGGCCAGGTCGGCTATGTTCGCGCAGCCGAGGCAGGAATCCATACGGTCGAGCACCTGCGAGGAATCTTCATCGATCTTTCGTCCGAAGAGGAACGTTGGCGCGCAGGGTTTACAGAAGCCGCGGCGACGCTGACGGCAACCGCCACATATCAGTTTACAAATGCCAACATACCCGCGATGGCCGCGACATACGACGAAGCCAAGGCGCAAGCCCTGTTCGCGACATTGCGCGAAAATCGAGTCGGCGTGGTTCCGACTCTGGTGGTGCTGGACGACCCCCGCTGGCGATATCCTTCGGCGCGGCCCGACCCGGCAATCGTCGAACGCCTTGGCCCGATCTACAGCCGAATAGTTTCCGTCTCGGGCAGATCCGCCTTCCCACATGACAGCGTGGCCGACGCGCAGCTAAGTTACCAATTGCGCTCGAAGCTGGTCGGAGACATGCACCGCGCCGGAGTCGATATCCTGGTCGGTACCGACTACGCGAATCCCTTTGTCCTTCCAGGCGTATCGATGCACGAAGAACTCGGAAACCTGGTGCGCGCAGGATTCAGCCCGGCGGATGCCCTGAAAGCCGCGACCTTCGTCAACGCGCGCTATCTCGATGCGCAGGAACGGATTGGCAGTATCGCAGAGGGGAAGGAAGCGGATCTCGTCCTGCTCGATGCCAACCCGCTGGAAGACATCGCAGCAACCCGGCAGATTGCCGCCGTCTACGTCAACGGCAAGCGTTTCGAGCAGGTCCGGGACGCACAAGATTGAGCGAGGTCAATGAAGCGCTCGCGCCGTCGTGCTTGTCTGCCTCAATCGCAGACGGAGCGGCACATGAACGGCGCGATCTATTTTGCCAGCAAATATGGGAGCACCGCCAAATATGCGGGTTGGATTGCCGATGAAACCGACCTGCCGACGCTTTACGCAGACGGGTTCATAGCCAATCCCGACGAGTTCGACTTTCTGGTCCTGATTTCGCCAATCTATTACTACAAGCCGCTGATGCTCGACTGGATCGAGCGGAACGAAGCGATCATCGAACGCAAACCATTCGTGTTCGTAACCGTGTCCGGCGCACCGCCGGGCGAGAAACTGGAAGGCTGGCTGCGAGATTGCCTGCCGACGGAATTCCAATCACGGATGCAGCACGTGGCACTGCAAGGGCGGCAGGATCCCAAGGAGTTGAATTGGCTCCACTGGATCATGCTCAAGATCGCCGCCCTCTTCAACTCCGACCGCGAGGCCGCCAGGGAGGAGGCGATGGGGTTCGATTACATGGATCGGGACAGCATCGCCCCGGTCGTCGACCTGATCGAAAAGCTCAAGGCGCGCGGGGCGACACAGGCGGCCTAGCCTGCCTTCTTCACCTGCCTCCAGCGATGCAGAAGCGGTTCGGTATAGCCTGAGGGCTGCTCGACACCCTTGAAGATCAGGTCCCTTGCCGCACTGAATGCCGGGCCGTCCTCATTGCCGATCAGCATAGTATAGGACGGATCATCCGCGTTCTGTGCATCGACCTTGGCTGCCATGCGGGCGAGCGATTCCATCACTTGCCTCTCGTTCACGACGCCGTGTTGCAACCAGTTGGCGATGTGTTGGGAGGAGATGCGCAGCGTCGCGCGGTCTTCCATCAGGCCGACGTCGTTGATGTCCGGCACCTTGGAGCAACCGACCCCGGCATCGATCCAGCGCACGACGTAGCCGAGCAGGCCCTGGCAGTTATTGTCGAGTTCGTCGCGCAGCTCGTCCTCGGGCCAGTTGGTGTCCTTTGCGAGCGGGATGGTCAGCAACGCGTCGAGACCCGCCGGTTCGGGGAGCGACTTCTGGATCTCGAACACGTTTTCCTGGTGATAGTGCAGCGCGTGGAGGGTCGCAGCGGTGGGCGACGGCACCCAGGCGGTGTTGGCTCCGGCCCGAAGGTGTCCGATCTTTTCGACCATCATCTGACCCATCAGATCGGGCGCGGCCCACATGCCCTTGCCGATCTGTGCCTTGCCCGACAGGCCGTGCTTGAGCCCGATCGCGACGTTGCGCGCTTCGTAGGCGGAGAGCCAGTCTGATCCCTTCATCGCACCTTTGCGCATCATCGGACCCGCCTGCATCGAAGTGTGGATCTCGTCCCCGGTGCGATCGAGGAAGCCGGTGTTGATGAAGACGATCCGGT
>JASJDE010000136.1 GCA_030065195.1 Erythrobacter sp.
CCGGGTCGAGAGCGGAATCCTGAGCCGTTCGGCGCGCTCGGTGCCCTATGAGCGGATCCAGGACGTGAGCCTCGAGGAGCCGCTTCTGCCGCGGCTGTTCGGGTTGGTGATCGTCAAGTTCGAGACCGGGGCTGGCGGGGGCGAAGATCTGAGCCTTGCCTATCTTGCGAATGAAGAGGGCGAGCGACTGCGACAATTGGTGCGCACAAGGCGCGACGGGCAGGGAGCCGAAGCTGCCGGTCGGCTGGACGGAGCGGTCGCTGCGTCTGACGAGCCCGAAGCCGAGACGCTTTTCGGCATGGATGGGCGCCGCCTGTTCACTTTCGGCGTGTTCGAGTTCTCGCTTGCAGCTTTCGCGGTGCTTGCCGGCCTGTTCCAGTATGTCGACACATTCGTCGACTTCGAGATCTGGGATCCCGAACTGTGGGAGCGCTGGCTGTCCGAACAAGGCGCGTTTCTCGCAAGCCTTGGCGCATACGCCCAGATTTTCAGCGTCGTAGCCGGACTTCTAACCTTTTTCGTCGTCGGGTCGGTTACCGGCCTGGCGCGCACCTTTTCACGCGAATGGGGCTTCCTGCTGGAGCGCACCGCACGCGGATTCCGGCGACGGCGGGGGCTGTTCACCAAGACGGATGTGGTGATGCCGGTTCACCGGGTCCAGGGTATCAAGATCGGCACCGGGTGGCTGCGCTATCGCTTCGGCTGGCACAATCTCCGTTTCGTCAGCCTCGCGCAGGATTCAGGCGCGGCCAACCACGTCGTCGCACCGTTCGCGCAGATGGATGAAATCGAGCCGATAGTTGCCGAAGCCGGTTTCCATCTGCCCGGGGAGGATGCCGACTGGCACCGCGCAAGCAGGAAGTATCGCACCGACAGCGCGATCCTCGACAGCCTGTTCTTCATTGTCGCCGCGATTGCTGCCGGCATTGGGACGTCGTTCCATCTCAGCGAATGGACGCCGCTGGCGGTGACGATTCCCCTCGTTCTCGCAGGATTGAGCGTCTTGGCCGCGTTTTATTCCTGGCATATCCAGCGCCACGCGATCGATGCAGGACAAGTGATGTCGACCAAGGGGATATTCGCCCCGAAGAGCCAGATTGCGACCCGGCTCAAGCTTCACTCGGTCGAGATTTCGCAAGGGCCGATCGCCCGCCGCCGCGGCTATGCAACCCTGCATCTCGGGCAGGCCGGCGGCGAATTCCATATCTCCGGCGTGCCGATAGACCGCGCCCGTTCAGTGCGCCGCGAGGTCCTGGAAACCATTGCGGCGACCGATTTCTCGCAGCTCGAGCACGCCTGACCGGCTTGCCAAGCGCGCCGCTTGCGATAGAGGCGAGCACGATGACTTCGACCAAACCTTTCCTGTCCGACAATGCCGCGCCGGTTCATCCGAAGGTGTGGGAGGCGATGCACGCGGCGGACAGCGCCGACAACCCTTATGACGGCGATAGCCTCTCGTCGGAGCTCGACGAGCGCTTCTCGGCTCTGTTCAGCCGCGATTGCGCCGCATTATGGGTTGCGACCGGGACTGCGGCAAATTGTCTTGCACTCGCGACGATGGTGCAGCCGCATGGCGGCGTCGTGTGCCACGAAGAGGCGCATATCGAAGTCGACGAAGGGGGCGCCCCGGGATTCTACCTGCACGGCGCAAAGCTGATGCTGTGCGGCGGCGAAGGCGGCAAACTGACACCCGATGGTATCGCCGGGCTGATCGATCCGATCCGCGACGATGTCCACCAGATCCAGCCGCATGCCATCGCGATCACGCAGGCCAGCGAATATGGCCGCAGCTACACACCCGATGAATTGGCGGCGCTCGAAGCCTTTGCCAAGGAGCGCGGCCTGGGTCTCCATATGGATGGAGCGCGCTTTGCCAATGCGGCTGCCTTTCTCGGTGCGAACGCAGCGGCAGCGGCAGCCGGCCCGGTCGACAGCCTGGCGTTCGGTTTCATCAAGAATGGCGGGATGAGCGCAGAGGCCGTGGTGCTGTTCGACCCGGCGCAGGCCGATCTCGTCAAGTATCGCCGCAAGCGTGCCGGGCACTTGCAATGCAAGGGACGCTATCTTGCAGCACAGATCCTCGCGATGCTCGAAGGCGACCTGTGGTTGGAAAACGCCCGTCACGCCAATGCCGCCGCACAGGACATCGCCAGCGGTTGCGGGGATCGGTTGATGCACCCGGTCGAAGCCAACGAATTGTTCGTGCGTCTCTCCGAAGGCGAACGCGACGCGTTGCGCGTGCAGGGATTCGCCTTCTACGACTGGGGCGAGGATGCGGCTCGCTTTGTCACCGCGTGGGATACGCGTGACGAAGACGCGATCGCGCTGGGCAAGGCCATCGCGTCATTGTGAGAATCGAGCCGTGAGCGCGTCGCAGACATCGATGCTGCAATGGCGGGTGGTCGTCCCGTTCCTTCTGACCGGATCGATCTGGGGATCGACCTGGTATGTGATCACCGGGCAGATCGATGGGGTCCCGGCGGCGTGGTCGGTCTTCTATCGTTTCGCGCTCGCCACCCCGGCGCTGTTCCTGGTTGCAGCGCTGATGAAGCGGCGGCTGATACTGACGCGGAAGGAACACTTGCTCGCTGCCCTGGTCGGCGTGTTCCAGTTCAGCGGTAATTTCCTGTTCGTCTACCATGCCGAGCTCTACGTTACCTCGGGCATCGTCGCGATGATGTTTGGTCTGCTTATGGTGCCCAACGCGATTTTTGGCCGCATCTTCCTCGGCGAACGAGTGCAGGGCGGTTTCCTACTCGGCAGTGCGGTCGCGATCGTAGGTGTATCGCTGCTGTTGGTGCACGAATGGCGCGCCAACCCGGATGCGGGGGTGATCGGGGGCAACGTCGCATTGGGCATTGCGCTCGCCATGCTCGGGATCCTGGCCGCGTCTGTTGCGAATGTGATCCAGGCCAATCCGACGGGGCGCGCCGTCCCGATGGTGAGCCTGCTAGCGTGGGCCATGCTCTACGGCACGATCTTCGATCTCGGCTTTGCCGTGCTGACCGCCGGCCCGCCGCCGCTTCCGACCAAGCCAGAATTCTGGGCCGGGATCGTCTATTTGGCGCTGATCGGATCGGTGATCACCTTCCCGCTGCACTACAATCTCGTGCGCGAAATCGGCGCAGGGCGCACCGCCTACAACTCGATCCTGACGATTTCGGTGGCGATGCTGATTTCGACGCTGCTTGAGGGCTACAGCTGGACATGGCTGACCGCGAGCGGGATGGTGTTGGCGGTGATCGGAATGGTGCTAGCCCTCCGCGCCAAGCAAACTCGCTAAGCCCTCCTTGTAAGTCGGGTACCTCGGTCGCCAGTCGAGGACGCGTTTGGCCTTGCCATTGGCCACCCTGCGATTTTCGGAATAGAATCCGCGCGCCATTTCGGAGAGATTTGCTTCCTCAAGAGTTTCCATCGCGGGCGGCTCAATCCCCAGCAACCGGCAAGCGTATTCGGTCACGATATTGCCGCTTGCGGGCAAATCGTCGCCGAGATTGAAGGCGCCGGGCGGGGCATCCTGCCGGAATGCTGCGACGACCCCGGCGGCAATGTCATCGACATGCACGCGGCTGAAGACCTGGCCCGGCAGGTCGATCCGCCGCGCCCGCCCATCGCGGACCCGGTCGAGCGCGCTACGACCCGGTCCATAAATACCCGGCAGGCGGAAAACCCGTGTTTCCATCGCCATCCATCGCGCATCGGCTTCGGTTCGCGCGTTGCGTCGGCCCACGCCCGTCGGAGAATGCTCATCGACCCACGCGCCCTGTTGGTCGCCATAGACGCCGGTCGAGGAGAGGTAGCCGAGTCGCTTGCCTTCTATGTCCTTGCCATAGGTGTCGAGCACGGGATCTCTGCCCGAATCGCGATCCGGAGGGACCGAGGACAGCACATGAATGCATCCGGCCAGGGCCTCTCGCACCGCATCGCCTTCGTCGAAATCGACGTTCCCGGCGCTACCGGTCGCATCCACTTCCCAGCCGAGCGCCTGCAGGCTCGCCGCGATCCTTCGCGCGGTGTAGCCAAGGCCGAATATGAACAAACGCGCCATGGCCGCCCTAGTGGCGCTGGACGCGGGGACAAATCAATCTAAATCGGTGAACCATGGATATTGCTCACGACTCAATCGCCCCCGAAGACGCCCCTGCGAATCCCGCCGAACCCCCGGTTATCAAGCGCGAGGATTACCAACCCTATCCCTGGCTGCTTCCGGAAACGGAGCTGTCTTTCGATCTCGGGATCGAGACGACCAGGGTGACGGCCACGCTCGCGGTCGAGCGCAATCCGGGTGCCGAGGCGACGCAAGAACTTCGCCTCAACGGCGATGGCCTGGCTGCGCAGAGCGTTTCGGTTGACGGCGAGGCGATCAACGACTGGTCGATGGACGGACCCGACCTTGTCATCGCCTTGCCCGGCGCGAAGCATACTGTCGAAGTGACCACTGAGATCGACCCAAGCGCCAACACCGCGCTGATGGGCCTATACGCTTCCAATGGCATGCTTTGCACGCAATGCGAAGCCGAGGGATTTCGCCGGATCACTTTCTTCCCCGATCGTCCCGATGTCCTTTCGACCTATCGCGTGCGGATGGCAGGACCGAAGGAGCTGTTCCCGATCCTGTTGTGCAACGGCAACAAGGTAGCGGAAGGTAGCGGCGAGAATGGTTCGCATTGGGCAGAATGGCACGACCCCTGGCCAAAGCCGTCTTACTTGTTCGCGCTCGTGGCAGGCGATCTCGTCGCCAATTCCGGGCCGTTCACGACGATGTCCGGGCGCGAAGTCGAGTGCAACATCTGGGTTCGCAAGGACGACCTGGAGCGCACCGACCACGCGCTCGAATCGCTCCATCGCTCTATGAAATGGGACGAAGAGGTGTTCGGGCGGGAATACGACCTCGATCTCTACAACATCGTCGCCGTCTCCGATTTCAACATGGGCGCTATGGAGAACAAGGGGCTCAACGTCTTCAACACGAAATATGTGCTGGCCGACCCGGACACCGCGACCGATGCGGACTTCGATGCGGTCGAAGGGGTAATCGCCCACGAATATTTCCATAACTGGTCGGGCAACCGCGTAACCTGCCGCGACTGGTTTCAGCTGAGCCTGAAGGAAGGCTTTACGGTGCTGCGCGACCAGCTGTTTTCGCAGGACATGCGCGGCGAAGCCGTCAAGCGGATCGAGGACGTGCGTATTCTGCGCGCCGCGCAATTCCCGGAAGATGCCGGGCCGCTGGCCCATCCCATCCGGCCGGACAGCTACCGCGAGATCAGCAACTTCTACACCGCGACGGTCTACAACAAAGGGGCCGAAGTCATCCGCATGATGCGATCGATGGCGGGTGTCGAGCGTTTCCGCGCAGGCACGGACCTCTACTTTGATCGCCACGATGGCGAAGCCGCGACCTGCGAGGATTTCATCAAGGCTATCGAAGACGGGGCGGGGCTGGATCTCGAACATTTCCGGCTGTGGTACTCACAGGCCGGAACGCCGAAAGTCTCCGCATCGGTCATGCATTCCGGAGATACGACCTTGCTGGCCTTGAAACAGCACGTGCCCGATACTCCGGGCCAGGCGGAGAAGAAGCCGATGCCGATCCCGCTCAAGGTTGCGCTGTTCGATCGCGATACGGGGCGGCATTCGGGGGAGCAGGTGCTTATTCTCGACGAGGCGCAAAAAGGGTTCAATTTCGATGGCTTTTCCAAGCCTCCGATCCTATCGATCAATCGCGGCTTCACGGCGCCCGTAACCGTTGAGCGCCAACTCGATCGTGCCGATCTCGTGTTTCTTGCAGCGCGCGACGACGATTCCTTCGCCAGGTACGAGGCTTTGCAGGAGCTTGCCGTGGCCTATCTCGTCGAAGCGGCCTCGGGCGATCTGACGGAAGGCGAACGGATCGAAGGGCGCAGCGCATTTACCGAAGCGTTCCGCGCAATCCTGACCGACGGATCGCTGGACGACTCGATGCGAGGCGAATTGATCATGCTTCCAAGCGAGACCTATCTGTTCGAAGCCATGGCGACGGGCGAGCGCAAGGCCGATCCCGGTGCGATCCATGGTGAACGCGAAGCGTTGAAAGCCGCCCTCGGCCGTGAACTGGCCAGCGAATTTCACGCTCTCTATGATCGCTGCGAGATGGTTCCGTTCGAGGATCCCGCCGGCCTCGGCGCCCGCAAGGTCAAGACGCAGGTCCTGGCATTTGCCGCGGCGTCGGACCCGGCAAAGGCGGCCGAACTTGCGGCACACCAGTTCGACAAGGCCGACAACATGACCGACCGGCAGGGTGCGTTGATGGTGTTGTGCGGGCTGGAATGCCCGGAACGTACCGAAAGGCTCGGTGCGTTCTACGAGCGCTATGAGGGCAACGCGCTTGTGATCGACAAATGGTTCACGATGCAAGCCCTGTCGCTTCACCCGGATGTGATCGCGCAGGTGAGGGGCCTCGCCGATCATCCGGACTTCACCCTTAGGAACCCCAATCGGGTTCGGTCGCTCTACATGGCCTTTGCCGCCAACCCGCAGGGCTTCCACGAAGTCGGCGGTGCGGGTTACCGGATGATCGCGGACGTGATCATGGAGCTCGATCCGATCAACCCGCAGACGGCGGCTCGGTTCGTTTCGCCGCTGGGCAAATGGCGCCGGATCGAGTCGGGTCGAGCCGCCTTGATGAAAGCCGAGCTGGAGCGGATAGCCGCAACAGACGGACTTTCGCGCGACACTTTCGAGCAGGTCTCGCGCAGCCTCGATGGGTGAAACCATCGCCTTCGACATCGTCCGCGCCGACTGTCTTGGGGATCTCCCCCACGGCTTCTTCGGTCACGGCGGAGGCGCGCATCAATTCGGCTATGGTGGCCCGGGCGACCCCACTTCAGTAGCGCGATTGAGAGCGGCTGCGGCCAATGCCATCGTTGCCGGCGCCAGCCTTGCCGCGCCGCACCAAGTGCACTCGCCCGATGCGATTGCGGTCGATGATTCGTGGGACGATCTGCCCGAAGGACGCCCCGTCGCCGATGCGGTCGTGACGGACCGGTCCGGAATCGTGCTCGGGATAGTCACTGCGGATTGCGCACCGGTCTTGCTCGCGGATCGCGAGGCCGGCGTGGTCGGTGCAGCCCATGCAGGCTGGCGCGGTGCTCATAGCGGCGTGCTGGCAAATACGATCTCGGCGATGGAGAAACTGGGTGCGGTGCGCAGCCGTATTGCGGCCGCCATTGGCCCTGCGATCGCGCAGGCAAGCTACGAGGTTGATGAGCCGTTTCGCGCGCACTTCTCTGCGGCGGAGGAACGCCGCTTTGCCGGCGCTCCCGATCGCGACGGCAAGGCTCGCTGGAGTTTCGATCTGACCGGCTATGTGGCCGATGCGCTGCGTGCATCTGGCGTTGCGAAAATTTGTGATTGCGCGCGGGATACATTCTCACATCCTGAGCGTTACCACTCTTACAGAAGGGCCATGATGCGCGGTGAGCCCAATTACGGACGGCAAATCAGCCTGATAGCAGCAGGCTGAGGCGCCGCTGGATTGCGGGTTGCAGTTGGCTGAACAAGGGATGCTCAAAAGACGGTTGGACTTTGGACATATTCTGGCTATTTGCGCCTCGCCGAGGTTTGACGACGGGCATAGTGATCGCCCGGGTCGCGCTTAGAGCTTCGATCTATGTGCGGTCGTGTCTGACAGGCGCGGGATTTTTTCGAAATGATGCCGCAAAGGCGCTAGCACCGGCGCGGCAAGATGAGCAGGGTAAAGAACAATGGCTTCAACTGGGGCTGCCACCGCAGATGCGATTGAAGAGGAAGGCGTCCGCCGTCGCGACTGGATCCACATTGCTGCGATAAGCGCGGCCGGTGTCGGCGGTGTCGGGACGCTGTTCCCGCTGGTCTCCCAGATGGCTCCATCAGCCGACGTGCTGGCCGAAAGCACCACCGATGTGGACGTTTCGGCGATCCAGCCTGGCCAAAGTATCAAGGCGGTGTTTCGTAAGCAGCCGCTGTTCGTGACGCGATTGACCGAAGAGGAAATCGCTGCCGCGAAGGCTGAGGACGCCGCGGACATGCGCGATCCCCAGACGCTTGCCGACCGCACCAACCCGACCGATGAGAGCATTCTCGTCCAGCTCGGCGTCTGCACCCACCTTGGCTGCGTGCCGCTCGGTGCCGGCGAAGGCGAAAACAAGGGCGAATTCGGCGGGTACTTCTGCCCGTGCCACGGCTCGCACTACGACGTTGCGGGCCGGATCCGCAAAGGACCCGCGCCGACAAACCTCGAAGTGCCGGAATTTGAATTCACGTCCGAAAGCACCATCCGCGTCGGATGAGCAACCGTATTTGACTAAAGCTATTCTGCCTCAACGCTGAAGATTTTCGAGAGAACGCTATGAGTTTCGCCTGGGCAAAGCAGTATGAACCGCAATCCGGTTTTACCAAGTGGATTGACGAGAAGCTTCCGCTTCCGCGGCTGGTCTATAATGCAGTGGGTGCTGGCTATCCGGTTCCGCGCAACCTCAACTACATGTGGAATTTCGGCGTCCTTGCCGGGTTCTTCCTGGTTGTCCAGATCGTCACCGGCGTCGTCTTGGCGATGCATTATGCCGCCAACACCGAAGTCGCATTCGGCACGGTCGAGCATATCATGCGCAACGTCAATTCCGGCTGGCTCATGCGCTACGCCCACGCCAACGGCGCGAGCTTCTTCTTCATTGTGATCTACCTGCACATCTTCCGCGGGTTCTACTATTCATCCTACAAGGCGCCGCGCGAGATGATCTGGCTGCTTGGCGTGGTGATTTTCCTGCTTATGATGGCGACCGCTTTCATGGGCTACGTTCTTCCCTGGGGCCAGATGAGCTTCTGGGGTGCCAAGGTGATCACCGGCCTGTTCGGAGCAATCCCGCTGATTGGCGAGCCGCTCCAGGTGTGGCTGGTTGGCGGCTTCGCGCCCGACAACGCTGCGCTCAACCGCTTCTTCTCGCTGCACTTCCTGCTGCCTTTCGTGATCGCAGGCGTCGTCATCCTGCATATCTGGGCGCTTCACATCCCCGGCTCATCGAACCCGACCGGCGTCGAAGTGAAGAAGGAAAGCGACACCGTTCCGTTCCACCCGTACTACACCGCGAAGGACGGGTTCGGGCTGGGCATGATCCTGATCCTGTTCGCGATCTTCGTGTTCTTCCTGCCGAACGTGCTTGGCCATCCGGACAACTATGTCGAAGCCAACCCGCTCTCGACCCCGGCGTTGATCGTGCCCGAATGGTACTTCTATCCGTTCTACGCGATCCTGCGCGCCTTCACCGGCGACCTGACGATCCCGTTCACCGGCATCGTTCTGATCGAAGCCAAGCTGCTGGGCGT
>JASJDE010000137.1 GCA_030065195.1 Erythrobacter sp.
AAACGGACATGAGCTCGCACTCGCTGCTCGGCACGATCACCTACAACTTTGGTGGCGAAGCTCCGCCTCCGCCGCCTCCGCCGCCGCCACCACCGCCGCCGCCTCCACCGCCGCCTCCACCGCCACCGCCGCCGCCGCCTCCACCGCCGCCGCCGCCGTGCAACACCGGTCCGTACATCGTCTTCTTCGATTGGGACGAGTCGGTGATCACCGCAGAGGCAGCGACCATTCTGGACAACGCGGTTACGGCTTACGCTAACTGCGGCACTGCCAGCGTCATGCTCGCCGGTCACACCGACCGTTCGGGTAGCGTGACCTACAACATGGGTCTGGCAGAGCGTCGCAACGCTTCGGTCACCGAGTATCTGACGGGCCGCGGAGTTCCGGGCAGCCGGATCTCGAGCGAAGCCTTCGGTGAATCGCAGCCTCGCGTTGCAACCGCCGACGGTGTGCGCGAGCTGCAGAACCGTCGTGTGGAAGTCACTTACGGTCCGGGATCGGGCATGTAATCGCGACTTTTACAGTTGATCCAATTGAGGGGCCGGAGCGATCCGGCCCCTTTTTTGTTTGCGCGTTATGGGGAGCGCATCTTGGACTTGAACCGTGCAATGCGTGAATGACGCACTGGCAAAGCAGCATACGCTTTGGATTCTCGAGAGATCTCGACGCGACACGATCCGCGCGCGCCATGCAGGTATGCTAACTCTTCTGTCGACCGTATTGGCGAACCGAGCACAGCCCAGCTCCCTGAAGCGGCGCGATGATCTTCGCCGCTGCTTGGTGCGGAAGAGGGCGTTTCTCGCTCACCCTCAAGCCAGATTCTCTTCGCCGGCCTCTCTGGCGCGATCGAGCAAGGTGCGTTCTGCGTCCGGCACCGTCCGATAGGCAACGAACAGCATGACAAGACCGATCGGCACGGCGACCAAGAGGCTGAGGCCGCCAACGGATAGGCTTCCCGACATTGCCGAGACTTGGCCTGCCATGTAGGGACCGAGCGCGAGCCCGACGAGCGTTGTCGCCAGGAAGAAGGTCGCCGTTGCGGTGCCCCGCATTCGCGGAAGCACGAGGTCTTGCGTCGTCGCCGCCGCGCCTCCCAGAGCCGAACTGCCAAATATCGACTGCAGGAATGCTGCGATATAGAAAGTGGTCGGATCATTTGTGGTGAACATCAGATAGAGAAACGGCGCGGCACCGACGAGACCGACCGCGACCATGATGAGTCGTCCGGCTGGGTTGCGCTGCCGCAGCCAGTCCGCCACTCGCCCCCCGATAATCACACCCAGGAAACCGCCCATCGCGCCCGGACCTCCGATCCACCAGCCCGCCGTAGAAGGAGCTTCTTCCAGGATCCGGATGGCATAGGGCGCCGCCCAGAATGAAGCGGCGTAAGACATGAACGCAACCATGCCGTATCCGAGAATTGTGGTGAGAAACGCGGGAGTGCCCCAAATCAGTTTGAACGTCGAGGCATCGCGGTCTTTCAACGTCGAGGCCCACGAGAAGATTGCATAATATCCGATACCGACCGCGATCCATTGCTGGAAGTTTCCGGTCGCAACCGCCAGGGCATAGGCGATAAGGCCGATCACAAGCGCGCCGGCAAGGTTGAATGTCAGTCCCCGACTTCCCGACTGCAAGGCACCGTAGATGGTGAATGGGGGAATGACCGCGACCAGCTCTCGGAAGAAGCCTCGGAAGGGATCCTTCGGAGGCGGAGTGACCATGCCTTCGCTCTCGCCACGGAGCGGTTCCCGCAGGGTGAACACCAGGCATGCGAGCAACAAACCTGGCAAGCCGACAATGATGAAGGCAGCCTGCCAGCCCGCGAGGTCCAACGGCGCATCGGTAGGATAGGCCGCGTTCCATCGCTCCACGATCGCGCCGCCGATGAGCAGCGACACGCCCCCGCCGATGTATAGTCCGGAGGAATAGATCGCGAGCGCGGTGGCGCGCATCTTCTTCGGGAACCAGTCCGAAATGAGTGAGTAGGCCGCAGGGCTCGCCGTTGCTTCGCCGACGCCCACCCCGATCCGCGCCACACTGAGCATGGCGAAGTTCTTCGCGAAACCGGATAAAGCAGTGAAGGCCGACCAAACGGCAAGACCCACCGTCATCAGCCGAATGCGATGCCAGTTGTCCGCAAGCTTACCCAGCGGGATTCCGAATAGGGCATAAAAGACGCCGAAGGCCGTGCCGTAGAGAAATCCGATCTGATCGTCCCGTAGACCCAGATCCGCTTTGATGTCTTCAGCGAGGATCGAGATGATATTTCGGTCTACGAAGTTGAGGACGTAGACGATCACGAGGATGCTCAGCGCATACCAACTGTAGGCCGGAACCTTCTGTTTGGCTGGGTCCGGCTGCACGGCTGCTTCTTCACTCAAAGAAAGATCCCCTCGGTATCGTTTTGCTGGCTGACCGCGCTTTGACGCAATCACACCGCATAAGCGGTCGTATCGACAATACCGGCTTCGGCAAATCCCTTTTTGCGTAGGCGACAGGAATCGCACAAGCCGCAGGCCAATCCTTCGGGCGTCGGATCGTAGCAGGACCAGCTCCACGACGGATCGAGGCCCAACCTCGCGCATTCCCTTGCGATATCGGCCTTGGTCATCTGCTGGAGCGGTGCGTGAATCTCGAAAGGTGTGCCTTCCACGCCGGCCTTGGTTCCGAGTCTCGCCGTCTGGGCGAAACTCGCGATGAATTCCGGTCGGCAATCCGGGTAGCCCGAATAGTCGAGTGCATTGACGCCGATAAAGACATCGCTTGCACCGCTGGCTTCGGCAAAGGCCGTCGTCAACGCAAGAAAGACCAGATTGCGAGCCGGGACATACGTCACGGGGATGTCGTTGCCGACGCCGGATTTGGGCACGTCGATATCGTCGGTCAGCGCCGAACCGCCGAACCTCCTCAGATCGAGAGGCAATTCGACGTGGCGCCGGACGTCAAGTTGTGTGGCGATCGCCTTGGCCGACTGCAATTCTCGGATATGGCGCTGCCCGTAGTCGATCGTCAGAGCATGCACGCTGAAACCGCGTTCCATTGCGATGGCTGCGGTGACCATCGAATCGAGGCCTCCGGACAACAAGACCACCGCAGGTGCGGATTCCCCGTGTTTGTCTGCCTGATCCATCGATTTTCGCTAAGCGCGATACGAGCGCTTGGCAATCATTGCCGGGGCCGTTTTCGCCGCGATCAGCAACTTCCGGTTCGCCGCGCCTCGGCGTTGAACTGGAATGGTTGACCCGACACGATTCCCTGGCTCTCGATCTGGACCAGCGATCCGGTTTCGCGCCGGATGTCCGTCCTACCATATCCGTTGCCCGGACAGGTGTACTGGACGGTGACCCTCGATGCCGCGTCTTCGACGACAAAACGGCTGCAATTCGGGTCTGAATGACGCAGTTTGATGAGCTCCAGCCCGCTGCGAACGCAAATCTTGCGCTCTGGCGAACCGTCGCGATACTTCAATGTCCATTCGCCTTTGGCGAGACCGCTCAACATGGCGAGACCGTCCGACTGTGCGGCGGCCGGGATGCCGAACGCGCAAACGACGACGCAAGCCGCTGCAGCCAAACCGCCTTTCGAGCTTCGGGAAATCCGTCTCATGCTATGACCTCGCCAAAAATGAGGAAAGATTGCTTGTAGAATATGGAGAATCGACGATGAGCCGTTCCTGAATAACGACGAATCGTTAGACAGACAGCTCGAATTGCTTCGAACAGAACGCACAGTCGACCACGATCTTGCCGTCGTCATTGCGCATTGCATCCCGCTCGGCACTGGGAAACCGAGTCACCACAGTCTGGTAGTATTCCGCGCTGCACCGACATCCTCGCGTCAGCCGAGCGCCCGGCTGGATTCTGATCTCGTCCTCCTCGTGGAAGAGACGCCAGGCGATGCCTTCCATCGACAAGGCAGGATCGAGCAATTCCTCGTGGCTCAACGTTCCAGCCAGGGCGATGACATGCTCCCAGTCGGGATGATCCTGGCGGACATGCAGGCGCTCGCGGCCCTCTTCGCCATCGGCTAGATGCTGGATCAGGAAGCCTGCCGCCTGTTCGCCCGATCCACCCGAGCGGCTTGCGATGCGGATCATTGTCGGAACTTGCTCGGACTGGATGAAGTAGGTTTCGCAGGCTTCGGCAAGAGTATCGCCTTCGAGCGGAACGATCCCCTGATAGCGTTTGTCGCCGCCGGTCTCGAAAGTGATCGCCAAATAGCCTTCGCCAAACAGCGCCTTCAATGTCGGGTTTGCGCCCAGGCCTTTCAGCAATTCGGCATCGAATTCGGCATATCCGCGCATCTCGCCGGAGCGATAGTCGCATACCAAAAGGCTTACGGCACCGCCCTTGGTCTGGGCCTGCATTGTCAACTGACCTCTTTCGCCTTTCAGCAAGCCCCCCATCAAGGCTCCGAGGACCAGTGCTTCGCTCAGCAGATGGGTAATCGGTGCGGGATAATCATGCGCCGCCAGAACATCGGCTAGGACCGAATCGAGGCGAACTGCACGCCCGCGCGCGTGGCGAGCCGGCAACGTGAAGCCGAGCAATTTGTCGTTGAACGTCTCGGTCATCTGGTTCGATTGAGAAAGAGTGTCCATACGGCACTATATGGGGTCCTGCGACGAGACTATAAGTCCCGCGCAACACAGTGGGTCACTCTCCCAGCAACCCAAAGCTCCAGAGCAGGACAGATTTCTGCCCGTGGATTCGGTTTTCGGCCTCGTCGAACACCACTGACTGCATCCCCTCGAACACGTCTTCGCTGACCTCTTCGCCGACATGCGCGGGGAGACAGTGGAGGAACAGTGCATCAGGTTTGGCATGCGCCATGAGAGCAGGATTGACCTGGTAGGGTGCCATCGCTGCAAGCTTGTTGTGGACGTGCTCCTGACCCATCGAAACCCATGTGTCGGTGACCACAACATCCGCTCCGACGGCTGCTGCCTGCGCGTCCTGTGTCAAAGTGACGGTTGCTCCGCCCGCGCGGGCCATCTCCACAAACTCTGTGTCCGGCTCGTATCCCGACGGCGTCGCCACACGCACATTGAACTTCAGCAGTGCGGCCGCTTCCAGGATAGAATGGAGGACGTTATTGCCGTCCCCGAACCAGGCGAGTTCAAGTCCAGGCAGTGCCTTGCCATGCTCGATGACGGTCAGGAGGTCGGCAACGATCTGGCAGGGATGAGAACGATCGGTCAGCCCGTTTATTACCGGCACGGTGGCATGCCGCGCCATCTCCTCGATCTTGGCGTGATCGTCGGTGCGAAGCATGATCGCGTCGGCCATCCGGCTCAGAACTCGGGCCGTATCGGCAATGGATTCTCCACGACCCAGCTGGCTCGATTCCGAATCGAGGATCAAGGCCGTCCCGCCAAGCTGCCGCATGGCAATGTCGAAACTGACGCGGGTCCGGGTGGAATTCTTCTCGAACACCATCGCGAGCACCCGCCCGGCTAGCGGTGCATCGGCGTCGGCCCTGCCCTTCGGCCAGTCGGCGCGAGCGGCCTTACGGTCGATCGCGTCATTGATCATCGCTGCGACGGCGTTGGCTCCGGCATCGCCGAGATCGAGGAAATGCCGGCCCGTCTGAGTGATGGACATCACGCAGGCTCTGGGACTTTGTAACTCGCCGCACCTGCGGAAAGCTTGTCGAAGAATTCATCGATCTCATCATCGCCGATGACCAGCGGAGGAAGGAGCCGCAGCGTCTGGTCGCCCGCGGCCACAGTCAGCAATTGGTGATTGTCGCGCAGGTGGACAAAGAAGGGACGGCTTTCGACCTTCATCCTGATACCGAGCATCAAGCCTTTCCCCCGCACAAGATCGAACAAGTCGGGATAGTTGCCGATGAACTGTTCGAGCCTCGAGCGAATGCGTTCACCCTTTTCGCGCACATTGGAGAGGAATTCTTGGTTAGCCACCGCGTCCATCACCGCGCTGCCCGCCGCCATCGCCAGCGGGTTGCCGCCATAGGTCGAACCGTGCGTACCGAAGGTCATTCCGCGCGCCGCCTTCTCGGTCGCAAGCAGAGCACCGAGCGGAAAGCCGCCGCCGATCCCCTTGGCAGTGGCAAGAATGTCGGGCTCGATTCCATAGTGCTCGTAGGCGTAAAGCGCGCCCGTTCGCGCCATCCCGCATTGCACTTCGTCCAGCACCAGCATCAAGTCATGCTCGTCGGCGAGCGCGCGCAGGCCCTGCATGAATTCGACCGAGGCCGGGCGAATCCCGCCTTCACCCTGGATCGGCTCGACCAGGAAACCTGCCGTCTTGGGACCGATCAGCGCCTTGGCCGCTTCCAGATCGTCAAACTCGCAATATTGGAAGCCGTCCAGCAGCGGCGAGAAACCGTGGTGCATCTTGGTCTGGTTCGAGGCGCTGATTGTCGCCATCGTCCGCCCGTGGAACGCGTTTGTGAAGGTGATCAGCTCGAACCGCTCCTTGTCGCCTTCGTCTCCTGCATTCTGGTGGTAGGCGCGCGCGCACTTGATCGCGCCTTCGACCGCTTCCGCACCGGAATTAGTGAAGAACACAGTATCGGCGAAGGTGTTGTCGACCAATTGCTGCGCCAGCTTCTCTCCCTGAGGGCTGCCATACAGGTTCGAGACATGCATCAGCGTGTCGGCCTGCCTCTGGATCGCTTCGATTAGACCCTTGTGCGAATGGCCAAGCAGATTGACGGCAATGCCGCTGGCGAAATCGAGATAGCGGGTGCCGTCCTCATCGATCAGGTGGCAGTGCTCGCCGCGAACCGGCCGAACGCCGCAACGCGGATATACGGGCATCAACGGTGAAATCGACATAGTTCAATCCTGGTTCTGATTGGATCTTGCGCGATCCGAGATAGCAAAATGGCGGCTCGTGGAAGAGCCGCCATCGCTGAAGAGATATGGCCGCTCGTCCATGACGTCAAACGGCCTTGTCCATGTATGCCAAGCTATCCTTGAGCAGGCACCAGATTGACGGCCGAGTACTTGCCTCGTCGATCCACTTCGAGGTCGAACTCGTAGCGTTCGCCTTCGTTGATCTCCGACAGGCCGGAGCGCTCAACCGCGCTTATGTGGACGAATGCGTCCGGCTGGCCATCGTCGCGGACGAGGAAGCCGAAGCCCTTCATCGAATTGAAGAACTTGACCGTACCGGTCGCCTTCTCACCGGTAAGCTCGCGCTTGGGCGGGCCGCCCTGCTGCACGGCGATCACTTCGCCGACGATCTGGAGATCCTGCGCCGAAACCTTGCCGCCGCGATCCACAAGATTGAACTCAAGCTCCTGCCCTTCGGCCAAGCCTTCGAGCCCGGCGCGCTCGACAGCGCTGATATGGACGAACACGTCTTCCCCGCCGCCCTCTTGCGCGATGAAGCCGAAGCCTTTCTGGCCGTTGAAGAACTTCACGGTGCCTTTGCCGGTGCCGACAACCTGCGCGGGCATGCGGTTGAAACCGCCTCCGCCACCACCGCCGCCGCGCGGACCACCGCCGCCACGAGGGCCGCCGCCGTAGCCGCCACCGCGATCATTGCCACCGCCGAAACGGTCACCACCGCCCCCGCCATAGCGATCGCCGCCGCCGAAGCGGTCACCACCACCGCGATCATTTCCGAAATCAGAAGGGGGCGGGAAACCGTCCATGTTGCCGCCGAACGGATCGAAACCGTCTTCGCCGAATCCGTCGCGCTTGTCCTTGCCGCGGCGACGTCCTCTATCGTAACCCATAACCTAGAAAGTACCTTGTTCCCACTGCCCATCCTCCAAAGCGTTGCCGGCGGGGACAGTGAGCCGCGACAGACGCTGGTGGCATGCCGAGTCGCCGGAAACCCACCCTTCGAGCCGGAGCATAGCGTAGAAACCTCCACTAAGCGAATGATTTAACCGGCAAGAGAATTGTCGCGTAAAATTATGACATTTTCGATGTGCTTGGGCATGCTTTTCGGATTAACTACGAAAAACCGAAATTCCTGAAACGGAGCGCCATGTCCGATTTTCGCACTTTGTCCGATACCATGCTCGCCAGTCCGCAGATCGCGATCGGCGATATCGCTGCGGCAAAAGAGGCCGGCGTATCGCTGATTGTCTGCAACCGGCCAGACGGAGAGGAACCTTCCGCACCGCAAAGCGACGTTATCAGCGACGCCGCAGAGCAGGCAGGCATCGCTTTCGTCTCGATCCCGATCGGCCATTCCGGCTTCAGCGAAGTCCAGATCGACCAGATGATCGCCGCACTGGAAGGCACCGAAGGCAAGGTGCTCGGCTATTGCCGTTCGGGAACGCGCTCGACGCTCTTGTGGTCGCTCGCCCAGGCAAAGCTTGGAATGGCGCCCGACGACATCGCAGCGGCCGCAATGGCCGCGGGCTACGACGTCAGTCCGATCCGCCCGATGCTGGATATGCTCGCGGCCCGCTGACTACTTCCGGTAATCGAGCGGGGGTGCGCGGTCGCCGAGCAGCGACTTGTATTCGTAATCCTCGCCGCGCGCCGCATCGAATTCCGCCCGCGCCGCTGCCCGCAATTCAGAGTTCTGGTATAGCTCGACCGCCATCAGCGCCATCGCCTTCGCCGCGACCTGCGTGCCCTTGTGGCCGATCGAATGGCCGCTCGCCGCGACCGCCTGCCAGCTATGCGCGCTCGTGCCCGGGACCCAGGTTGCGGTGCGTACACCCACCGTCGGAGTGGCCCAGGACACATCTCCCACATCGGTAGAACCGTAGCCGAGGCTCTTGCTGTAGGCGCCAATCTCGTTCGCGCTTTCGAGCGGCTTGGCAGCATCGCCCAAGGACGTCTGAATCTCCTCGGCCCACTCCCGCTCTTCGACTGTGTACTTCACCCCGCCGACGGCGGTCAGCTTCTCGTGCATCACTTTTGCCAAAGTCTCATTGACGAGGAGCGGGTTGTTGCCGTGGATCACTTCCCATTCGACCTTGGTGCCGGTACCGAGCGCCGCTCCGCGTGCGGCATTCTCAAGCCGCTCCCAGATCTGCTCGACACCGTCGGGATCCGGGTGGCGCACATAGTAGAAATTCTCGGCAAAGTCCGGCACCACGTTTGGAGCGTTTCCGCCGCTGGTGATGACGTAATGCATGCGCGCATCCTGCGGCATGTGCTCGTGGAGCATATTGGCCATCATATTCATGGCTTCAGCCCCGTCGAGCGCGGAACGGCCGCGTTCGGGTGCACCCGCCGCGTGGGCGGAAATTCCGGTAAAGCGGAACTTGGCCGATCGGTTGGCGAGGCTCGTGCGCGCCGCTGCGCTGTTTTCGTCATCGGCGTGCCAGTGGATCGCGATATCGACATCGTCGAACATGCC
>JASJDE010000138.1 GCA_030065195.1 Erythrobacter sp.
TCAGGCCCAGCGCATCGATGTCGACGGGCTTCTGATAAAAATCATACGCGCCGCGCTCGATCGCCTGCAGGGCGCTCTCGCGTGCACCATGGCCGCTGGCGACAATTACTTTGGTATCGGGCTTCAGTTCCATGATTGCATCGAGCACGGCAAAACCTTCGGTCGTACCGTCCGGGTCGGGCGGCAGACCGAGATCGAGCGTAACAACGGCCGGCGCTTCACTGCGTAATGCGGCAATGGCACTGTCACGGTCTCCCGCGATAACAACCTCGAAATCGTCATAGGCCCACTTTAACTGGGCCTGCAGGCCTTCATCGTCTTCGATCACGAGAAGGGTTGGTTTCTTGTCAGCCATCACGCGGCCTCGTTTGTTTCGGATGAGTGTTGCGAATGCGAAAATGCAACGTCGTCGATGAGGCGAGCGGCCTCGGCGATTGGAAGGATCAGGCTGAACCGCGTGCCCACCCCTTCGCGCGATTCCACTTCGGTTCGTCCGCCCATGGCCTTGATCATCTCCCGCGCTTCCATCGCGCCGATACCGAAACCACCCTCTTTCGAGGACACAAACGGCTTGAACAGTCCGTTGCGAACGAATTCAGGCGACATCCCGCATCCGGAATCGATGACGTCGATCTGGCCGTGAATGCCGTCGCTGGTGACACTCAGAAACACCGGCTCTTCCGCCTTGCATGCGTCGATCCCGTTCTGGACGAGATGGATCAGGGCCTGTTCCAGCCCTTCGGCATCGGCCAGAACGGTGACGGGCTCTCCACGCGAAACCGTAACCGGATGAACGCGTTTGAAGCGGCTGGATACACTGCGGGCAATCGTGCCGAGTTCAACCTCCCGCACGGTTGGCGCGTGACCGGAGCCGTAGCGACCCAGCCGGTCTAGGAGGGCGTTGAGCTTCTCCGACGACTTGCTCAACGTGACAAGCATATCGGCGCGAAACTCGGGATTCTCCGCGTGCTTCTGGGCATTGGTCGACAACAGCGACAATTGACTGGCCAGATTCTTAATGTCGTGCATGACGAACGCCATTCGGCGATTGAATTCGTCGAACCGGCTCGCATCCATCAGCGCCTGTTGCCCCGATTGCTCCGCGAGATAGCTGGCAAGCTGCTGACCGACGACTCTCAGGAGATCAAAGTCCTCCCAGTCGAGCCGACGTTCAACCCTGGGGCGGGCCAGAACGATAGTCCCAACGAGACGGTCGAAATGGATCAATGGGACCAATGCCCAGGCGTCATCGGCCTCCACCAGCCATGCGGGCACATGCGCAACTTCTCCGTGCATGTCCTGACCTGAGCGGACTTGATCGAGATCGATGATGTGATGGTGCTGTTCCAACAGGCCCGAAAGAGCAAACTCGGCTGCGATGGCCGGAACCTGGATGGTTGCCCAATTCCAGCGCGCAGAAAGCTCCAATTGCGCTTCTTCGTTGGGGATTAGCAACAGGCCCGCCGGACTATCAGTGATGTCGGCCACAGCCTGGACCGCGCGTTGATGGAAGCTGGGGTTGCCACTGGATCCGCGCCCGATGGTACGCGTGAACCGCAACCACTCCTCGCGATAGTCATAGCGGTGTTGGAAGAGGTGTTTCGTCGCGGTGACTCGGAACCAGCCGCGCACTCGCTGGGACGGAAGGAATACGATCGCCGCGATCACGCCGAGAACGACAAACGCAACCTGGCTGACCCGCGCAATGTCGCCGCCGAGGACGGCGAGCGAACGCGTCACCAACAGCATAAGAAGGAGATAACTGCCGATCACCAGCAGCGACAGGGTCTGGAAAGCCACTGCCCTGGATGGTCGAAACTGAAGTCCCGCGCTGGTTTCATTCGAACCGAACGCCAGCAGGACAACCATCAGTCCGGCAATCATTCCCCGCAAGGCAGCAAAGACGCCGGGCTCCTCGCCGCTAAGATACGAGATGGTGAAGAGATTTAGATCGTATGCGAAGATGCCCGCCAGCGCGATGCCGCTCCAACGCAGTATCTGACGCGAAGAAGCGGCAGCGCCGGCGTAGAGATTGTGCAGCAGGACGAGCGCCCCGATCGTGACAAGCATGTGCAGTACGGCCGAGACTTCGAAAGTGAGTTGCGCGAGTTCCGGATAGGCACCGAAACGTGCGTCGAACATCAACAGTATGGGCTGAAACAACGAAACCAGGACCAGCGTCAGAACAACCGGTCGCGTAGGCTTCAAACTCTCGTCGCGGCCGTCAGCGGAGAAGAGATTGAAGATTACAATGATCAAAGCGAGATCGCGCGCCGTTTCGGCCAGCACGACCGCCGCTTCGTGTGCACCGAACGAGGCCGAAAGACCGCACCACAAAGCGGTGAGACCGCTCGCGACGAGCACGGCGCTACGATCCGGCCGAGCCCGGTCTCCATATCGCGCGATCCACAAGCAAGCTCCGGCGCTCAGGACAGCTCCAACAAGGTAGCCGAAGAGTCCGACATACTGAACGATGACATCAAGAGCAGGCATCAGCGCGCACCCTCGGGCCAAAGGATGACGCGGACGGTCTGGAGCAGTATCACGAAATCAAGGAAGGGCGTGTAATTCTTCGCGTAATAAAGGTCGTATTCGAGCTTCTTCCTGCTGTCCTCGGTTGAAGCGCCATAGGGGTAGTTGATCTGGGCCCAGCCGGTGATGCCGGGCTTGACCATGTGGCGTTCGCCGTAGAACGGAATTTCTTCCTGCAAATCGTCGACGAATTTGGGAACTTCAGGGCGGGGGCCGACGAAACTCATCTGGCCCTTGAGGACGCTCCAGGTTTGCGGAAGCTCGTCGATGCGGACCTTTCGGATGAAGCGGCCCAAACGGGTAACGCGTGGGTCGTCCTTCTCGGCCCACTTCGCGCCGTCTTTCTCGGCGTCCGTCCGCATCGAGCGCAGCTTGATCAGATGAAAGGTCTCACCGTAGAGGCCGACGCGCTCCTGTCTGAAGAAGGCTGGGCCCTTGCTGTCGAGCTTCACAAGCACTGCGAAAATCGCAATTATCGGAAATGTCAGCAAAAGCAGGATCAGGCTGGCGGTGATATCGAACACGCGTTTGATTGCGCTTGAGAACATTCTTCCCGACGAAAACCCGTCCGAGAAGATCATCCAGCTCGGATTGACCGTATCGAGGTCGACGCGACCCGTTTCGCGTTCGAGAAAGCTCGAGAAGTCATTTACGTGAACGCCTTTCGTCTTGATCCGCAAGAGATCGCTTAGCGGCAGCGAATTCCGGCGCTCCTGAAGCGCAAGCACGACTTCGCTCACTCCGAGGTTTTCGACGAAGCGTCCCAGGTCATGGATTGCCTCGCGAGGGATCGCTTCTTCGACAACCCGCTCTGGTTCACTCATCGCGATGTAGGAAACGATCGCAAAGCCACTTTCCTGTTTGTCTCCAAGCATGCGAAGTCGCTGGGCTCGATCACCTGCGCCGAGCACCATGACGCGCCGCCTGAACGCGGACGAGCCAAGGAAACTGTTGAGGAATAGCCGGTCCACGACGAGCACGAGGATCGCGAAGCCCATCGCGTAAAGCAGGGTCGAACGCCAGAATGTCTCACCCTGTATCAGGAAGTCTATGAACGCGAGCGCGATGATGCCGAGACTGATCGCAACAAGCAGGCGGGCGCCTGCGAAACGCAATGACCGCAAGGCGTAAGGCCCGTAAACCCCGACGGCAATCATTGCGAGCCAGACCACCCCCGCAGACCCGGCAAGTGGGATCCAGCGGTCGACGAAGAGTCCCGGATCCATACTGATCTGCGCCGCTCGCACTTGCCACGCGAGTTCGCCAGCCAGCATCAGCAGCGCAAAATCGAGCAGGCCGAGTAGCAGCACGGCATGCGGTATGTAGTGCTTGAACAGGCGGATCATCGCTTTTGCGCTTTGCTCGCAACGTTAACGGTGCGACCGCATTAGCGATGAGAAATTAAGTGTCGGTAAACCTTACAACCCCCGTTCAATCCCCCGGAACGCGGGCGTTTCGGCGGTTAACGAGCTGTGAAATCGGGCCCTGTGCCTAGAGTTCGAGAGATCGGGCCAATCGCGGTGGTGCCGGTGTCAGGCAATCGGCCCTGCCGCAGCGTGGACATCCCACACCAAGCGGCACGGCATCGGCAAGATCGAGAGAAACGCCACGCGCCTGTGCGAGTTCTCCGGCAAAGCGGGCTTCAACGCCGAGTACGATCGAGCGCCTTGCAGAGCAGGCTACTCCGTCCACTTCGATCGTCCGGGCAATGGTGAACCAGTGTTTTGGAGTCGCCTCACCCTCTCCGAATGTAACCGCTTGGGTAAGCATCGTCCCGCGGCTTTCAAAGGCGGCATAGGGCGCCCAAGCCGGCCACCGCGCTCCATCGAGCGGATAGACTGCTCCACTGGCACCGGCAGTGAATCCGACCATGCGCCCCGTCCGTCCAAACCGGGCACTGAAAAAGGGTAACCCCCGCTCTCCTATGCGTTGGAGCGTGGTCAGCCGCTGCGCCACCTGATCGAAGCTCGAAGCGAAACGGCGCTGGAGAACGGCTAGGTCATATCCGGTCTGCTCGCACGCCCGCAGGAATCTTCGATAGGGCATCAGCAGTGCGCCGGCGAGATAGTCGGTAACATGCTCGCGGAACGCTGCGCGCGCTTCGCTCGATGGCAAATTCGCACCGGCAACTAGCAACTCGATCCCTTCGCGCTGTTCGAGCGCGCCGATCTGCCGCGCAATCTGGAAGCGCCGCGCAGCTCCGGGAAGCATTTCGGAGAGTTGCAATTGCCGCGCGTGCAAATCGAGCCGGTGGATCAAACCCGGCATCACTTCGGCGGGCAGAATACGAACGGTGATCTGGTGCTTTTCACGCAGCCTGGACCTCAACGCAGCGCTGATGTCTCCGCTCGACAGACGAAGCTCGTCCGACAGGCTTTCGGCGGCATCATCCAGATCGGCGAAATGATTCTGCCAGCGTTCAATGGCTTGTCTTGCATCCCCCGCGGGGTCTTCCTGCCGCGCCGCCTCCGCCCCAACGTTGTCATAAAGACGAGCGAACGCGGCTGCGGCCTGAGGTGCGGCGGCAAGGAATTCTTGCACTTCCTCCCGATCTATTCCGAGATCCGCGAAACGCTTGTCGTTCATTCGACGCGCAAGCCCATCGACACCGCCAATGGCCTCGTCTTCGCGAAGCGATCTTGGATCGAAATCGTAGCGTTCGATCACCTGCACCAGCACACGCGCAGAAAGCGGGCGCTGGTTGCGCTCGATCAGGTTGAGGTAGCTCGGCGAAATGCCAAGCGAGGCCGCAATCGCGGCTTGCGTCAGGCCTTCGCGTTTGCGCAAGCGGCGCAAAGCGGGACCGGCAAGGAGGGCATTGTCGGACATTCTCGTTCTGTAAACTAATTTACAACTTCACACAAGAAGTGCCGAAATATGCCCCATACAGACAAGAAAGTGTGTAAGTTTTCCTGTCATGCTGCAGTGCAGCAGCGCATAAGGATCGTGTACCTCCCCAAGGATATTAGGAGACCCCCAGACATGACCTACCAGACCGAAATCGCCCACATGCGTCAACTCATCGACGGTAACGGTCCGAGTTGGGCCGCGATCGACGCCGAAAGCGCCGCTCGTATGGCGATCCAGAATCGCTTCAGGACCGGCCTCGACATTGCCAAGTACACCGCAGGCATCATGCGCGCCGATATGGACGCCTATGATGCAGACCCGGCTGCCTACACTCAGTCGCTCGGGTGCTGGCATGGGTTCATCGCGCAGCAGAAGATGATCTCGATCAAGAAGCATTTCGGTTCGACCAAGCAGCGGTACCTTTACCTGTCCGGCTGGATGGTCGCCGCGCTTCGCAGCGATTTCGGCCCTCTTCCCGACCAGTCGATGCATGAAAAGACGAGCGTCCCCGCCTTGATCGAAGAACTCTACACCTTCCTCAAGCAGGCCGACGCCCGCGAGCTCGGCGGCATGTTCCGCGCGCTCGATGCGGCACGCGAAGCCGGTGACGACATGGAAGCCAAGCGTCTCGAAAACGCGATCGACAATTACGAAACCCACGTCGTTCCGATCATCGCCGACATAGACGCCGGTTTCGGTAACGCCGAAGCGACCTACCTGCTTGCCAAGAAGATGATCGAGGCTGGTGCGTGCGCGCTGCAGATCGAGAATCAGGTCTCCGACGAAAAGCAGTGCGGTCACCAGGACGGGAAGGTCACCGTCCCGCACGAAGACTTTCTGCAAAAGATCCGCGCGATCCGTCACGCCTTCCTCGAGATGGGCGTGGAAGACGGCATCATCGTCGCTCGCACCGATTCGCTCGGCGCTGGCCTGACCAAGCAGATCGCCTACTCGACCGAGCCCGGCGACCTCGGCGACCAGTACAACGCCTTCCTCGATTGCGAAGAAGTCGATCCGGCCAGCATTTCCAACGGCCAGGTCTTCATCAGCCGCGATGGCAAACTGATGTCGCCCAAGCGCCTTCCGTCGAACCTGTTCCAGTTTCGCGCCGGCACCGGGGAAGACCGCTGCGTCCTCGACTGCATCACCTCGCTGCAGAACGGCGCGGACCTGCTGTGGATCGAGACTGAGAAGCCCCACGTTGAGCAAATCGCGGGCATGGTTGACCGCGTTCGCGAAGTCATCCCCAACGCCAAGCTGGTCTACAACAACTCGCCAAGCTTCAACTGGACGCTCAACTTCCGCCAGCAAGTCTATGATGCATGGGCAGAAGCAGGCGCAGACGTTTCGGCTTACGACCGCGACAAGCTGATGAGCGTTGACTATGACGGCACCGATCTCGCGACCGAAGCTGATGAGAAGATCCGCACCTTCCAGGCAGATGCCGCGAAGCGTGCCGGCATCTTCCACCACCTCATCACCCTGCCGACCTACCACACCGCGGCGCTCAGCACGGACAACCTTGCGAAGCGTTACTTCGGTGAAGAAGGCATGCTCGGCTACGTTCTCAACGTTCAGCGCGAAGAGATCCGCCAGGGCATCGCCTGCGTGAAGCACCAAAACATGGCTGGCTCCGACATTGGCGATGACCACAAGGAATACTTCGCTGGTGAAGCGGCCCTGAAAGCGGGCGGCAAGGACAACACCATGAACCAATTCGAGGCCGCCTAATCACGGTTGGAGAGGGGACCCGCGAGGCCAGTTTTACACTGGCCTTGCGGGAACCGTCTCAGACCTCCATTAGACCGATCATCATCACTGAGTCCTAAACGGACAATCAAGAGAGACATGACGATGAGCGACACAGATTCCCCGAGCCCAGAACCCGCACGCGCCCGGGCCCTTCTTTCTACTGCTGACATGAAATTGCTTCGCCGCGCGCTGGAAAGCCACGCACGTGGCACCGAAGATCGCGACGAGCTCGCCAAGATCAACGCGTTGCACCACCGGCTTGGCACCTACGTGCCGAACTGAATGTAGGTTAGCACTTCTGCGCTCGAACGCCTCGCTAAGCTGAGGCCGACCAGCGCAACTCCAATTCTCCTGGGGAGGAGAACACGGCCGTCAAGCGGGGTCCGCCCCGCTTGGCGGTCGCTTTGGTTTGGAGGTTGCCCGAAAAGCCGATCAGCCAGGTGCCATAAAGCGCGCGAGAACAACTCAGCCCGCCTCAGGAGCCCTAGGCCTACAACCCGTAGAACATCACCAGCAGCACCGAGAGCGAGACCACCATGATAAGCACCAGCGGCACACCGGTGCGGATGTAGTCTGAAAACTCGTATTTGCCCTCTGCCATGATCAGCATGTTGGTCTGATACGCAATCGGGGTCGCGTAAGAGAGGTTGCACCCGAACAGGACGGCGAGCACCAGCGGCTCTGGCGGCAATCCCAATTGAGCGGCAATACTGAAGGCGATCGGAGTGCCCACTGTCGCTGCTGTCGCATTAGAGGCGAAGTTGGTGAGAACCGTCACGAAGGCCATGATCGCAGCGAGCACGAAGGCCGGTGGCAGGTAGACAAGTCCGGCTGACAAAGCCTCGCCCAGCCACGCAGCAGCCCCGCTGTCATCGATCAACCGGCCAATCGCGATGCTGGCCGCGACCAGCACAATGACTTGCCCGGAAAGCGCCCTCCCCACGCGATCAAACTTCACACAGCCGGTAACAAACATCAGGATCGCACCGATCAGCGCAGAGATTGCAATCGGGAACAGACCGATGGCTGCAGTGGCAACCGCAAAGCCCATAATGACGGTCGAAAGCAGCGCTTTTGAGCGGCGCGGCAGCTCACGCGCGCCTTCGAGCATCAGAAGGCTGTCTGCGCGCGCAAAAGCCTGGAGATCGTCGTAGATCCCCATGACCAACAGCACATCGCCTTCCGCGATCCTCAGGTCGCCGCCGTCGGAATATTGGTAATGCTCACCGATCAGGCGTTCCGGGCGGTGAATGCCGAGCACCGCGACGCTGTAGAGATCGGCAATGCCCGAGCTCGGGAGCGTACGGGTGATGAGGCGCGAATCCGCCGTCACCGTCATCTCGACGACCATCACGTCCTCGCCCTTGTTCGAAGACATCCGCTTGATCCGGTCGAGCACCCACACCGGCGCCAGCTGTCCTTTCAGCTCGCGCGTCGCGTCCTCAAGCGCCTCGTGCGTGCCCGAGATGTGGATGCGCTGTTGCGGCTGAAGCGGGCCGGAAGGCGGATTGTGGAAGGTGATCCCTTTGGGCAGCTGGTCCTCGATCAGCGCCAGCTCTGCGCCTGCAAGCATGGACTGGCTGCCCACGCGAAGACGAGTGTGGAACATGCGTACTGTGGAATCGTCCTCGGTCCGGTTGTCCCCGAGCAGGCGCGGCATCACCAGCCACATGTAAGGAAGCGCAACCAGCGCCGCGAGCAGCACAATCGGCGTGAAGTCAAACACGCCAATCTCGCGCATGCCGAGGTCCACCGCGATCGACACCACAAGAATGTTGGTCGAGGTGCCAATGGTGGTTGCGAGACCGCCGATGAGCGATGCGGCGTTGAGCGGCATCAGCGTCTTCGAAGTCGGCAATGCTCCGCGACTGGCGAGCGCTGCGAATATCGGGATCATCAACACCAACACCGGCGTGTTGTTGACGAACATCGACAGCACCAGCGCGATCAGCAGCGACAGCAACAATCCGATCTGTAGGTTGAACTTGAACAACCGCTCGAGCACGCGCGCAGCGGGTTCTAGCGCGCCGGTGACCACCAACCCTCGCCCCATGATCATCAGTGCGACAATCGTGATAAGCGCGTAATGCCCGAAGCCGCTGAACGCGAGCGCAAGACCGTCGGTCCAGTTGGTG
>JASJDE010000139.1 GCA_030065195.1 Erythrobacter sp.
AGCGCGAGACAGTTCGTGAAGAAGAACGTGATCGCGAGCATGTGCACGGGATTGTAGTGGAAGTTCACGAACTGGTATCCGACATTGGAAACCCAATCGAGGTGCGACCAGATCCCGTAAGGGAATGCGTGACCCCATGCCCCCATCCAGAGCGGCCGGATCACATTCAATGTGACGAAAGCGAAGACCGCTACGCTGAAGGCGATCGGGACGTGATATCCCATGCCCAGCTTGCGCGAGATTTCCGCCTGGCGACCAACCCAGGAACAGAACGCGATGACCGCGCAGCCCGTGATGATCTGGTGATAGCCCCCCTCGTTGAGAGGCATGAGTGCAAGCCCGGCTTCGATCGGCGGTGGTTGGATGTCGATCAGCCAGGGGTTGAGTGTCGGTCCTGCAGCAGCGGCAGCAAAGATCAGCATCGTGCCCAGGGCCGCGCTGATTGCCACCAATACCCCAAAGAATCCGACATAAAACGGCCCGACCCAGAAGTCGAAAAGGTCGCCGCCGATTAATGTGCCACCGCGCACGCGGTATTTCCGCTCGAAACTAAGGAGCGCCATAGGTCCATCCTTCCCACCTCAAGGGCGGGTCATGTCGTTTTCGATCAAAACTGTAGGAGGCAGGCAGGCGAACCTGCCCCCTCAGATTTCAACGCTGGATCAGCCGGCTGAAACGCCGCCGAGCCAGTTGTACTTCTCCGTGCTGAGCAGGATGAAGTGGATCGTGAAGGCCAGAACGGCCAGGCCGACATGCAGTGCGACCAAGGTCCGGCGGATATCGAAATGATGCCAAATCTTATACATTTTCAATTCCTTATTCCATTCTGAGAGTACACCCGCGCGCGCTTTGAAGCGAACATGGGCAAGCAGTCAGGTCGGAAAGTCAGACGAACCAGGGTTTCCACCAGTACATCAGCGCATGCGCGACGAGCGCAATCGTGACGTAGAGAGCGAAGGTGCCCATGAACGCGCCATGGATTTCCTTTGCTTCTTCGTCAGTCAGATACGTTCCCACGCTCGGGCGATCAGGATCGTTCATTGATAGTCTCCGTATTTTACAGTTGGAGTGGAGGCAGAGCCTCCGACGACATCCCCGCGTGATCCCCCACGTGGATTGGATGTGCCCGATCCCCAGGCAAATTCGGAATTCGTTTCGGCCGACGCAGTGAAGTCCGTGAAGGTGAGGTTCATGCGGTCTCTCCCTCCAGCAGCGCCTCTGCGAGGCAATCTTCGGTAACGGTCGTTTCGCCGCGTGTGCGTGCGGTCCGCTCGGCGGCGTCGCGCAGTCGCTTTGCGGCGGAAATGCGGATCAGGACGGGCTGCTGTTCGACCAGCTGGTCGAGCCGCGCCTTGGCGTCCTTGTCCCATGTCAATTCGGCCTGGTGACGGGCCGGCGTTGCCTCGACTGTGTCGAGATCGGTGCCGAGCGGGAGGATGTGGAACAGCGCATCGAACAGCGCATTGCACACTTCCTGCACCAGGTAAGTCGCACCGGAATATCCCATGAACGGTGTGCCGGTGTGACGCCGGATCGCGGCGCCGGGGAAGCTTGCCGGGATGAATTTCCCGCGCGCTCCGCATTCGGCCATGTACATCCGCTCGTTGTAGCTGCCGAACATCACCAGCGGCGGGTTGGCATGGATTGCATCGCGAACCGCTTCGTTGTCGGGTTTGACGCCGGCCGAGCGGCTGAAGCTCATCGCACAGGGCAGGCCCATATCCTCTTCGAGGAAGTGACGGATGCCGCGCGCATAGGTCTCGTTGGCAACGATGCCGAAGCTGGCGGTGCCGAAGAAGTCCTGTGTGACCGAACGCCACAAATCCCACAGCGGCTTGATCGTGGTGTGCTTCTCGCGCTCGATGAACGGTTCGGGGTCGAGCCCCAATTCTTCGCCCAGTGCGCGCAGGAACTTGGTGGTGGATGTGAGGCCGACGGGCGCCTGGAAATACGGCCGCTCAAGCGTCTCGCACAGGTTTCGCCCGAATTCGCGGTACATGCAGACATTGGCGTCTGCCGTGCCAAGCTGGCGGATATCGGCGAGATGGCAGCCGAGCGGGAACACCACGCCGACCTCTGCGCCAATGCCTTCGATGAGACGCCGGATCTCGGCGAGATCGCTCGGCATGTTGAACATGCCGTAGCTGGGGCCGATGATGTTGACCTTGGGCTTTTCGCCTTCCTTGCGCTCCTTGAGCTTGGGAGATTTCTTCGGTCCGAACTCGGTCCACAGCCAGGTCAGCGCGCGGTCGGCGCTCTGCCACTGATCCTCGTCGATCGTGCGCGGCAGGAAGCGCTTGATATTGGTGCCTTCGGGCGTGACGCCGCCGCCGATCATCTCGGCGATCGATCCGGTCACCACCACGGCGGGCAGTTCGGGGTCGAGCGTTTCCCAGGCGCGCTTCATCGCGCCTTCGGTGCCGGTCTTGCCGAGCTCTTCCTCCCCGAGTCCCGTCACCACGATGGGAAGCTCATGCGGGGGCAGGGCATCGGTGTAGTGCAGCACGCTGGTCACGGGCAGGTTTTCGCACCCGACCGGACCATCGATGATGACCTGCAGGCCTTTCACTGCGGTGAAAACATAGGTCGCACCCCAATATCCGCCTGCGCGATCATGGTCCAAGACGAGCGTCATGTGCCCACCGCCTCGGCCGCCTTGCGTGCCGCTTCGTTGAGGGCGGCATACTTCTTGCGGAACTTCGGACGATCCACCGGGGTGTCTTCCCACACGCCCGCGGCGTGCTCGGTGCCGACCCCTTCGAAGAAGTCGCGCATCTTGTCGAACCGATCCTTGTTCGACATGGCCGCGTTGACGACTTGTGCGAGACTTCCTGCGCCGGCCGGCCCCATAAGGGGGCGAGCCGAGATGAGATTGGTGAAATAGAGCGCCGGGACGGCCTTGGCCTTGGCGTGCTGCACCACAGGAGTCGTGCCGATGGCGAGATCCGGGCGGAACTCCTCGACCGCGGCAATGTCTTCTTCAAGGCTCGCGCGGAAATTGACGTGTACGCCTTTGGCTTCGAGCCATTCGCGATCGGCGTCGGACCATTTGGTCTGCGGGCAGGCGCTGCCGACATAGGGTACGTCCGCGCCGCTTTCGACCAGCAGACGCGCGACCAGCAATTCGGAGCCTTCGTAGCCCGAGACGGTGATCCGGCCTTCGATCGGCATCTTCGCCAGCGCGCCCTTGCACGCGCCGATCATCGCGTTCTTCACACCGTCGACTGCGTCCTGCGGCAGGCCGAGCGTGTCGCCGATGCTTTGCAGCCAGGCAGCGGTGCCGTCTGCGCCCACCGGAGCCGAGCCGATTACCGGGCGGCCAGCAGTTTCGAATTCTCGGATGCTGGCAGTGTAGAACGGGTGGATCGCCGCAACCGCCGCGCAATCGAGCGCGGAATAGAGCTCGCGCCATTCGCGGGTCGGGACGACCGGCCCAGCAGCAAGGCCAAGCGGTTCGAGCAATTGCCCGATCACGACGGGGTCGGCCGGAAACATCTCGCCGAGCAGCGTTATGGTCGGCTTGTCCGAGCGCTCGCGCGGTGCGGCGACAGGGCCAGCGCCGACTTCTTCGCGCGCATATTGCAGCATCGCGCCCGCCAGCACATCCTTCGCTTCGGCGTGGGTCGGTATGCCGAAGCCCGGCACATCGATGCCGATGATCCGCACGCCGTTGATCTGTTTCTTGAGCAGTCGCAGCGGGACGCCGCTTGCGGTCGGGACGCACAGGTTCGTGACCACGATCGCGTCGTATTTCTCGGGATCGGCGAGGTCTTCGACGGCTTCCTTGATATCCTCGAACAGTTTCCCCGTAACCAGTGTCTCGGATGAGAAGGGGACATAGCCGACCGTTCGCCTCGCACCGTAGAAGTGCGAGGTGAAGGTCAGGCCATAGACACAACACGCGCTTCCCGAGAGCACGGTTGCGGTGCGTCGCATGCGGAGACCTACTCGGAGCGACCCGAAGGCGGGGCACATGCTTTGCGGTTGGTCGTGCGGTCCGACGGGGTAGTCGGCTGCGTATTGATCGAGCACATCGCTCTTGCCTGCGGCGCGCGCCGCCTCTTTCATCGTCTCGGTCGACGAACACGCGCCTCCGCCGCTCACATCGAGTGTGTCCGGGGTGCGTTCGCCGTCATGGGCCGCAGTCGAGGCGCCAAGGTCAGTCATACTTCGTCGTAAATGACCTCCAGGCTGGGTTTTTCTTCGAACACACCGCCGCGCATGTCTGCCTGCGTGGCGGGGATAAGCTGGATGTCTCCGCCGGTGTCCTCGGGAGAGAACAGGCCTAGCAATCCGTCCTGATCGAGCGGTGCCGGCTGTTTCGGCGGAGCGTCAGCGACGTTGGTGGCGAGCGTTTCAAACAATCCACCCCATTCGCCGCCGGGCTTGCCGATGATCTGGTAATTTGCCGATTTCCGGCGAATATCTTCGTCCGCCGGTATCGCCGTGAGGACCGGAATTCCTACCGCGTCGGCAAAGGCATGCGCTTCGCCGGTGCCGTCGTCCTTGTTCACGATCATGCCGGCCACGCCGACATTGCCGCCCATTTTGCGGAAGTATTCGACCGCATGGCAGACATTGTTGGCGACGTAGAGCGATTGCAGGTCGTTCGATCCGACCACGATCACTTTCTGGCACATGTCGCGCGCGATCGGCAGGCCGAACCCGCCGCACACCACGTCGCCCAGGAAATCGAGCAGGACGTAGTCAAAACCCCATTCATGGAAGCCGAGCTTTTCGAGCAGTTCGAAGCCGTGGATGATCCCGCGACCGCCGCAGCCGCGACCGACTTCGGGTCCGCCGAGCTCCATCGCGAACACGCCGTCGCGCTGGAAGCAAACGTCCTCGATAGTTACGTCTTCGCCCGCGAGTTTCTTCTTGGAAGAGGTTTCGATAATAGTCGGGCAGCTCTTGCCGCCGAACAGCAGGCTGGTGGTGTCCGATTTGGGATCGCATCCGATCAGCAGCACGCGCTTGCCCTGCTGCGCCATCATGTAGCTGAGATTGGACAGAGCGAAGCTCTTGCCGGAACCGCCCTTGCCGTAGATCGCGATGACTTGCGTTTCACTCTTGGCCTCCCCGGTGTGCACCGGATCGGGCTCGATCGCCGCCTCTTCGCGCAGGGCCTCGGTCTGGGCGTCTAACATCGTCATGCGGCGCTGCTCCAATCGAGAACCATCTTGAGACAATCGGGATCGCTGAACGCCTGCGGATAGGCGTCGAGCGCATCGGCGGCAGGGCGGCGATCGGTGATCAGGCCCGACAGGTCGAGCCGTCCGTTCTCGATCAGTGCACGGGTTTGCGCGAGGTCTTCGGGCCGCCATTCGGAGGCGATCCGCAGTCTCGCTTCCTTCATGAATGCGGCGGGAAAGGCGAAATTGATCCGCTCGGAATAGAATCCCGCCAGCGTTATCTCACCGCCTTTCGCAAGACTGCCGACAAGCGAGTCGACGATATCGGCATCACCGCTGGCGTCGTAGATCGAGATATAGTCGCGGCGATCGTCGAACTCGGGATGCATCACCGCATAGCCTGAGACGCCGCCACGCCGCTGCGGGCTTGTTTCCCACACGGTGGGAGCGGGCGCTCCGGTGGCAATGGTCAGGCGCGCGAGGAGGCGTCCGAGTACACCATGGCCGATGATTAGGTCGGGCGGCGAGCCGCCGTTGATTGCGTGCAGCGCCGTGGCGGCGAGGGCGCATAGCACACCGGCATCGCCAAGCTGTTCCGGCACGGGAATGGCTCGGGCCGAGGGTACGATCACCTGGCTGGCCGTGCCGCCGAACAATCCGCGGGCATCGGCATAGCAATTGGCGCCGGGGACGAAGACCCATTCGCCGATCCGCGTGGTGGCCTCCGCACCCGCATCGACGATCCTGCCGACGGATTCGTAGCCCGGCACGAGTGGATAGCCCATTCCGGGAAAGTCGGGCATCTGCCCGGTAAACAACAGTTTTTCGGTGCCGGTGCTGATGCCGCTCCAGGCGATTTCTACGACGACATCGGAGGACTGGGGCGGATTCAACTCAAGAGTCCGAAGCGCCAAGCGCTCTGGTCCCTCAAGCAATACCGCCACTGCATCCATATTGCGCTTTCCCCCACTACGCCCACGGCAAGCCGTGAATAACGACTCGACATGCAGGCAAGAGATACGCTTCTCTAAGTGTTCGCTACGCCTAACGTTGCAAAGTGTCAAACAGAATGGACATCTTTGCTGTCAGGCTTGAGCGAGAACGATGCTGGCGACCACCGGTTGCGGAGTTGGGACGGTCCGCACCCGCGAAAATCCGGCATGGAGGAGCATTGAGCGGATTTCCTTGGGACTGCGCGCCCGACCGGATCCCATGGCCCACAGGTAGAGGCCGAAGAACGCTTCGCCCATCGGTTCCGCGCCCGAAATCCGCGCCATCGGTTCGGCAATCATCAGGCGGGCGCCTGGCTCCAGGCTTTCGCGAATATTGCGCAGCAGGTCTTGGGCCGGTCCGTCGTCGTGATCGTGCAAGATCCGCACCAGCGTCACGAAATCATAGCCGCCGGGAATGGCGTCTTCGAAGAAGTTCCCGGGATGGCACGACAACCGGTCGCGCCCGACCGCATCGGCCAGACCATCGCGCCCTGCTTCGACCACTTCGGGCAGGTCGAACAGCCCCAATTGCAGACCGGGATAGGCTGCGCCAATTCGTTTGAGGAACGCTCCGTGCCCCCCTCCGACATCGAGCAAGCGGCCGCGCTTGGGGAAGCGGAAGGTAGCGAGCACCTCGTCGGCGACAAAGTGCTGGGAAGCCGCCATTAGCTGCGAGTATTCCGTGGTCTCGCGTCCTCTTTCGGCCGTGCCTTGCAGCGCTCCCGCATAGGACCAGTAGGTCGACAATTCTGTCGCTTCCCGACGGTCCTTGCGCAGCAATTCGAGAGGCTCGGCAAGGTCGCGATAGAGCAGTCGGTGGTGGCGGATCATCGCCTGCGCGCCCTCATTGGCGGCCAGGACCGCACCCTGCTGCCCGAGCATCCATTGGTCCGGCAGCACTTCCTCGGCGACGTCGAGCGCCCGGGCCGCACGCAGCAGGCACAGCGCAGCCTCATCGCTGAGCCCAGCCTCGGCAGCTATGCGACTGGCCGCGATCGGGCCGTCCTTCAGATGTTCGAGAAGCCCGCTCTCGACCACTGCCAGCAGCACCCGCGAATAGCTGAAGCCGACGATGTGATCGAACATGGATCCCGCACGGCTGCGGGCGATTGATCGGCTGAACGGCAGTCGCGCGGTCCAGTACTGGAACGAGCGGCTGGCGAAGAGTGCATTTCGGCGGGCCTTCCAGCGCACTTTGAGGGGTTGCGAGCTCATTGGAAAGGCTGACTTGTCGATGCCATATGTCCAAAAGATTGGACAGATGTGATAGTAAGGTCAATGATGTTGTCATCGGACGCGAGTCTCAAGGGGAGGATCGTGAGCGGCCAAATCGTCATCATCGGAGCGGGAATGGGAGGGCTGGCAAGCGCCGCCATGCTCGCCGCGCGTGGCTATGACGTGACGGTGGTCGAGAAAGAAGAATGGGTCGGTGGCAAGGCGCGAACCGTCCCTGTCGACGGCAAAAGGATCGAAGCCGGACCCACCGTTTTCACCATGCGCGATGTGTTCGACGGTATCTTCAACGCCTGCGGCGCACGGCTCGACGATTATGTCCAAGTCCGACGCGCCGAGGTTCTCGCACGGCATGCGTGGAGCCCCGAAGAACGGCTGGACCTGTTTGCCGATCCGCTGCGCAGCGAGGACGCGATTGGCGACTTCGCCGGGGCCGAGGCCGCGCGCGGCTATCGCGAGTTCCGCAAGGAAACGCGCAAGATGTACGACGTGCTCGACGAGCCGATGTTGCGCGGCGACAATGTGACTTCACCGTTGCCGCTGCTGTGGCGAATTGGTCTCTGGCGCTTCGATGCCTTTGCGACCATGCGACCGCACAAGACAATGTGGAAGGCGCTGGGAGACTACTTCCCGGACCCCCGTCTGCGCCAGCTTTTCGGGCGCTATTCGACCTATTGCGGTTCTTCGCCCTTCCTCGCGCCCGCCACGCTGATGCTGATTGCCCATGTCGAAGCGAAGGGCGTCTGGCTGATCGATGGCGGGATCAGCGCGCTGGCCGATGGCTTGCGCATGCTTGGTGAACGCAACGGAGTAAAGTTCCGCACCGGCGTGGCTGTCGCGCAGGTGTTGACGGACGGCAAGGGCGCCACCGGCATTCGTCTTGCCAATGGAGACCACATCACGGCCGATGCAGTGATCTGCAATGCCGACCCGAATGCACTCGCCGACGGAAAGTTCGGAGAGCAGGGTACGCGATCGGTGAACCGGCTCGATCCGAAGAAGCGTTCCTTTTCGGCGCTGGTGTGGTTCGCAAATACGAGGTCCTCGGGCTTCGACTTGCAGCACCACAACGTGTTCTTCTCGCCCGATTATCCGCGCGAGTTTGAGGACATTGCTTGCGGCAGACCGCCACGCGACCCGTCGGTTTATCTGTGTGCGCAAGATCGCTCCGCCAGCGCAGCCCACGCGACGTCGATTGCTGCCGGACACCGCGAACGGATCCAGATCATCGTCAACGCGCCGGCCAATGGCGACAATCATTGCTATTCCACCGAGGAGAGAGACCAATGCACACGGGCCATGAGGACCACGCTCGAGCGCTGCGGGCTGACGCTCGAGGAGGAGATGCCGCACCAGCTGGCAACTCCGCAGGAATGGGAGCACCTGTTCCCGGCAACCGGTGGGGCTCTGTACGGCAGGGCATCGCACGGCTCGGCGGCTTCTTTCCTGCGCCAAGGGCCGCGAACGCGAATCCCGCGGCTTTATTGCGCCGGGGGGAGCACCCATCCCTCGGCCGGGGTCCCGATGGCCGCCTTGTCCGGGCTGCTGGCGGTGCGGACGATCGAAAAGGACCTCGCTTCCACGAGGACGTTCCTCCCGGCGGCTACACCTGGTGGTATGTCGATGCGATCAGCGCGGACGGGCAGCACGGGCTGACGATCATCGCGTTCCTGGGGAGCGTGTTTTCGCCCTATTACAAGCGCAGCGGGCGGGGCGATCCGCTCGACCATGCGTGCCTCAACGTGGCGATGTATGGGCCGAATGGACGCTGGGTGATGACCGAGCGTCCGCGCGCCGATGT
>JASJDE010000140.1 GCA_030065195.1 Erythrobacter sp.
GGCCGCATACCAGCGAGGTCGTTTCGGGATCGACGCCGGACCGCGCGACCGAGCAATTCCGCGCGCGGCCGTCGGTGGTAACGGTGAATGCAACCGTGACCGATTTGCCGAAGCGGGATTGCCGACCGCCGGGCGGAACGGGGAAATCGGAAGCGGTGTCGAGGCTGCCCGACCTCACGCTCGGTCTCGTCACCGCGATGCCGCCCTGTCCGCTGCCGCGATTGCCGCTGCCGGTTCCGTCTCCGCTTCCCGCCGCCCCGGTCCCCTCGCCGCTTTCGCGTGCGCCGGATCGGCTCGCCGTTCCGGTCGAAGATGCTCGGGGGCGCGGTTGCGGCTGCCTTTCGATCCGCGGCGAAGGCGCCGTCACCGGCTGCGGGACCGCCTCCTCACCCGGATCGCCTTGCGCGCCTTCATCCGGTTCGGGCCGGTTTTCGGGAGGAGGAGGCTCCGGCGGCGCGGTGATCGTGACGGTGAAGGCGGACACCACATCGCGCTCGACCGACGCAGTAAAGTCCGGCGCGAGCGCTCGCGCCAATCCATAGAACACGGCGATGTGGAACAAGACGATTGCCACCAGCAAGGGCCAGCTGGGTCGCTTCCGCAGTCGAGAAGTGTAGCGCTGCTTGTTCACCGTCGCATTGGTTCCGTTTGATCGGATTCGGACCGTTTTGGTTCTGGTTGCGCCCGAATTGTTCTGCAATTCTCTATACATTCGATTGGAGCACTTTTTGATGGAGCGCACAATCGAACGTGCGATCGACAATTCCGGCATCGTCGGCTCGCGGCTATTGGCTGCGGGCGAACTTAATGCGCGCTGTTTCCTTGCAGCTGCGCTGGGCGCCCTCGGATTCTGGCTCCTCGCGATCGTGAGCCTGTCACTCTCGCGGTTTGACTCCACTCTGGCGAGCGTCTGGTTGCCCAATGCCTGCGCGGTCGCCTTCCTGCTCCGCGCCCGGCTGAGCAACGAGCTGCCATTCTTCGTCGCGATCCTGATCGCCAGCACGATCGGTAACACGATGTCGGGCACGCCGCTCCAGGTCGCGCTCGTATTCTCGATTGCGAACGTGCTCGATATCGTGGTCGTGACTTCTCTGACCCGCCGCTTCTGCGGTCCTCATCCCGATATGACCAATATCGATCATCTCGCCAGATTCGTATGGGCCGGCGGCCTGATCGGACCGAGCCTTTCCGCATCGCTTGCGGCGGTCGCAATGGGTCCGGACAGCGCCGCCATCTGGACCGGCGCATCCGGCTGGTTCCTGACCGACAGCATGGGGATGATCCTGATCGTACCGACGGCGCTGCTGGTGTTCGACGCCTTTCGCGATCCAACTCCGATCCAACCGGCCCGCCTGGCTGAACAGGCCACCTTGCTCGTGCTGGGAGTGGCCTGCACCTTGTTGGTGTTCCGGCAGACGCAATATCCATTGCTGTTCCTGATTCCGCCGATCACCCTGCTCCACGCTTTCCGGCTGGGCAGTCTCGGCACCGCATTTTTCGTGGGCCTCTTGGCGGTCGCTGCGACGACGATGACATGGGCCGGCTTCGGACCGATCGTCGCAGCCAGCGAATCCGGAGTAACCCGCCTTCACCTGATCCAGGCGTTTGTCGCCGCGAATTTCCTGACGGGGTTGCCGGTTGCGGCGATCCTCGCCGGGCGCAGCCGCATGATGGCCGAGCTCGAATCGGGCAAGCGCGAACTGGCCTTGCTGGCCGAGAATGCGACCGATGCCCTGATGTGTTTCGATTTGAAGGGCGTATGCACCTACGCTTCGCCTTCGGTGGCGACGGTGCTGGCCGAGCCTATCGAGACCTTCCTCGGGCGGCGCCCGTCAGACAGGATGCACGAGGATGCCCGCGATCGCATCACCTTGGCACAGGAACGCCTGGTCAACGGGGTCTCGGAGAAGGAGCGCTTCACCTACCGAAGGTTCCACGACAGTCCTGACGGCACGCCCGTCTTCCTCGAAGCGGAATGCGGGATCGCCTTCAACCCCGCAACGGGCCAACGCGAAGGCATCGTCGTGTCGGCACGCGACGTCACCGAACGGGTTGAGCTCGAACTGCTCTTGACCCGCGCACGACGGCATGCGGAAAACGCCGCTCGGGCAAAGTCCGAATTCCTCGCCAATATGAGCCACGAGATCAGGACTCCGATGAACGGCGTGCTGGGTTTCGCGGAATTGATGCTTCGGGGCGAGCTCGACGAAGAACAGCGGCGGCACACCCAGATGATCGTCGAATCCGGGCGGTCGATGATGCTGTTGCTCAACGACATTCTCGACCTGTCGAAAATCGAAGCCGGGCAGATCACGATCGATCTGACTCCGGTCGATATCGAAGCCACGATCCGGGATTGCGTAGCGTTGCATCGCCTAACGGCCGAGAAGAAAGGACTTGCGCTGTCTGTCGAGCGTGAATGCGACGGCGCCGACTACACACCTCCATGGATGGCAACCGACGGGCTCAGGCTGCGGCAGATTCTGCTCAATCTGATCGGCAATGCGGTGAAATTCACCGAGAACGGGCAAATCCATGTGAGCTATGCGACCCAAAAGGACCAATTCCGCGTGCGTATTGCGGATTCGGGGATTGGGATCAGCCCTTCGCGGTTGGAGACGATCTTCAAGCCGTTCACGCAAGCGGAAAGCGATACGGCGCGCCGGTTCGGAGGGACGGGCCTGGGGCTGCCCATCTCCCGCCAGTTGGCCGAACTGCTTGGCGGCTTCATCGACGTGGAAAGCGAACCCGGCGTCGGCTCGTGCTTCACCTTGACGTTGCCGGCGACTCCCGCTCGTCCGGATTGCGCGCCAGCCGACGATATTGGCGACTCTCCCAACATGTTCGAGCCGGGAGACTTACCGCAATCGGCCAGGATCCTCTTGGCGGAGGATCATGACGTCAATCGCGAACTGGCCGTCGAAATGCTCGAGCGGTGCGGACAGTCGGTGGCCATCGCCCATGATGGAAACGAAGCGATCTCGCTCGTGATCGATAGCTTCGTTCGCGACAAACCGTTCGACCTGGTCTTGATGGACATCCAAATGCCCGGCTGCGACGGCTATGCCGCAACCCGCGCAATCCGTGCCGAAGGCATCCACCCCAACACCCTGCCGATCATCGCGCTAACCGCCAATGCATTTCCCGAAGATATTGCGGCATCGCGCGATGCGGGGATGCAGGCGCATCTCGCCAAACCGCTCGACTTCGCGGCGCTTGCCAAGATGCTGCAACGCTGGCTGCCGACCCGGATAGTGAACAATGACGATGCGGGACCGCATACCGGCGATCCCTCAGGCTATCGCCAGGCCGAGACGTGCGATGTTCCTATTGGCAGTTTCGCACCCCACAGCGAGACCGGCTTGGTTCGTTCGCCGGAGCTTGTCGGTCGTTGGCACGAACGCAGGAGGGAAGCGATCGAAGCGGTTCGCTCCGCGCTAGGCAGCGCGATATTCGGAACTGAAAAGGCTGCCCTTGCCCAGCGCGATGAACTGGCGCAGCTGGTTCACAAGGTTGCGGGCACAGCGGCCATGTTCGGGGAGCCAGAGCTGGGCGACCGAGCCGCCGCATTCGAGCGAGCGCTAAGACTGGGACTGAGTCGCGAGGTCCAGGAAGCGCTCGCCTGCGAGCTGCTCGAACTGGCAGGAGATACCGAGGAAACGCTGCCGAACAGCGACAACGGCTCGCGCGGATAGCCACCCCGACAATCCAAACAGGCGGCCCAAACGCAAACGGCGGGACCCGGAGGCCCCGCCGCTCGTGATCGTCGGATCGGGCGGACGAATTAGAATTCGTAGCGCGCGCCGATCTGGATCCGCCATGCAGACGGGTTGATCGCGATGCTGTTCTGATCGTCCGGGTTGAAGCCGCTGATGATGTAGCGACCGTCGTCGTCGACACCGCCGTCAACCAGATCGACGAGGCCGTTGAAGCCGCCGCGCGAACGCAGGATGTTGGCGCCGCTGTCGAGGAAGTTGAGGAAGTTGGCAAAGTCGGCGAACAGTTCGATCCGGTCATCGGCGATTCCGGTCAGGCTTCCCAGGAAAGGAACTTCCTGGCTGAAACGCAGGTCGAGATCGATATGCCAGTCATTGCGGCAGGTGTTCCGGCCGATCGACTCACCAGGAGTGACGTTGCATTTGTCCGGAACGTGCGAACCGTCATACGTAACGTCGCGGCCGTTGATCTCCACGGTACCCGCACCGCCGTTCAGGTAGTCGATCAGCGCGTTGACCGATGCAGCATCCGAAGTCGGCGAGATGTTGGGATCGCTTACGCCGGTCGGGATGTAGAGCAGCGCGTTATCGTTGCCCGATGCCGAGTCGGCAAACACGCCGCCGCCATCGAAGGTGAAGCTGTACGGACGGCCTTCACGAGCGCGGAAGAAGAAGCCGAAGCTCGTATCGTACCCGTCGATGAACTGCTCACGGAAGTTGATCGCCGCGGTAAAGTTGTGGCGGGTTTCCGTAGTCGCGGTCGAAACGGCCGGGTCCTGGCGATCGAACGCTGCGGTTACGTCGAACGACGAGGTTGCCGTCGAAGACTGGTTGTTACGTGCATTGTTCGAATCGGTGAACGCGTAACCGAGCACGACGTTGGTGCTACCGCCCTGCGTGAGCAGGCCGCTTTCGAAGCGCTTCGAAAGCACCGCCGAAATCGAGTGCGATTCCGAACTGCGACCATTGGTCAGCTGGATGTTGTCGTCCCGGCGTGTGCCGAAGCAATCGGCAGTGAGGCCGGTGTAGACGGGCGGCGTACCACCTTGATCCTGCAGCACGGCATCGCAACCGGCCTGCGTCGCGTCCACAGCAGCGTAGATCGGCCGTCCGTCGACGGTGAAACCGCCATTGGTCGTGATGTCCGGTGCCTGCGACAGATCGACGAAGTTCAGCGAATCGTTGAAGCGCGAATAGATGTAATCGAGCTGCAGGTTCCAGTTGCTGAAGAAGCCGCTCTCCGCACCAAATGTGGTCTGGAATGCGAGGCTGGCGCGCGTCACGGTCGGCACGTCGAGGTCGGGATCGGTCGACTGGACGTCGGCCAAGCCCTGCTCGGCGGACTCAACGCCCGCGTTGATTGCGCAGGCCGGGATGCCGGTGAATGTCCCACCGGTCACAACGTCGATCTGGCCGGTGCCCGGATCGATCGGCAGTTCGCTGACGTCGCAGTCGAAGGTGTCGCCATTGGCGCTCGAGAAGCCGTTGTTCGAGAACGCGTTGGAGAAGTACACCACCGGGTCGCCGCCCGAGAAGATGCCGACACCGCCGGTCAGGCGGCTGTCCGAGAAGAACCCGTCATTGTCGAATTCGTAGGTCGCCGAAAGACGCGGCAGCAGAACCGTGTCGATCCGCCCGAACGAGTTGGCGTTTGTGAAGCCGTAACGTTCGAGGAAGTTCGGGTTTGCCTGCGGTGCGTCGCCGTCATAGAGCTGCACGCGGATACCGGCATTGACCGACAGCTGGTCGGTCGCCTGCCATTCGTCCTGCGCGTAGAGCGAATAGATCCGGCGGCTGAACAGTGCGGCAGCGTTGTTGATGTCGCCGCCCTGCGCCGAAGCGATTGTCGCACCGCCAAGCGCTCCGCCGCCCACGAGGTCGTCGACATCGCCGAACACGCTCGAGAAGAAGCCGGGAGCCACAAGGCCCTGTTCGAAATCGTCGAAACCATCGAAGAAGATCGTGCCGGTCGCGTTAATCGCGAACAGGTTGAACACTTCGAGATCGTTGATTTCCGCACCGAACTTCAGGAAGTGGCCGTTACCGGCATCCACGTTCATCTGGAAGCGTGCCTGATCGATCTTGGTGTCGAGCTGGTTGGCCGAACGGAAGATACCCGGGCCGGTCGACAGCAAGCCGTTCTGGTCGGTCACGCCGCCATCGGAACGGGGCGTTCCGTCCGGTGCCACGCCGACCGCGAGACGCACCGTCGGGTTGGCCGACTGCGCTTCGCCGAAGCCGACCGGGCCCTGTACGTCGCCGACCTCTGCACGGCTGACGCGCAGCTCGGTGGAGATCGTGTCGCTCCACTCCGAGTAGAGACGCAGCGAGTAGTAGTCCGAGATCGTTCCTTCGTCTTCGAAAGAGTTGAAGCCGGTGAGGTTCTGGCCGCCGAAGTCGCTTTCGATGTTGGTCTCTTCGAGACGCTGATAGGTCGCTTCGAGGCGGTGATCGTCGGTGATCTGGGCGTCGAGACGTCCGAAGTAGCGCACGTTGCCTTCAGCGAGCGAAGTCGGATAGCCGCCGACATCCTGGCCGTAGACGCGGCTGGCGATCTCGGCAAAGCGATCGAACTGGGCCTGGCTCACAAACTCAGCTTCGTTGGTGAACCCGCCACCGGCCGGGCCGAAGTTGTTGCCGCCGGCAAGGTCGGCTTCTTCATAACCGAACGAGAAGAACAGCCGATCGGGAATGATCGGGCCGGAAATGGTAGCACCCCAGCGCTTCTCTTCGTTGGCCGTAAGCGGGCGACCGTCGATCTCGTCGGCGAACAGGCCGCCGTCGAAATAGGTGATGAAGGCCGAACCGCTGAAGCGGTTGCCGCCGGCCTTGGTCACGACGTTGACGAGACAACCGGTGAATTCCGAATACTCGACATCGTACGGTGCGAATTCGACCGAGATCTGGTCGACCACATCGAACGGCAGAGGCAGCGAGTTACGCGCGGCGAACGGCGTGCCGTTGAGGCCAAATACGTCGGACTGCACGATGCCGTCGACAGTGAAGGTGTTGGTCCGATCGTTGCCGCCGAGGCAGGAAATGCGATCGACGTCGTTGTTCTGTTCAAGGCTGACACGCGGGTCGATGCGGATGATGTCGCGCACGTCGCGGGTGATCGACGGGAACGCTTCGAGCGTTTCGGTACCGAAGGCCGTGCCGGGGCCGACAGCGACCTGGGTGACGCGGGCGCGGGCGCCGGTCACGATGATCGTGTTCGCCGTATCGCCGGCTGTCAGCGCGAAGGTGAAGCTGGTGTTACCCGAAATGTTGGTGAAGACGTCTTCGACCGTCTGGCCTTCGAAACCGTCCGCAGTGACCGTCACGGTGTACGGGCCGCCGGGCTGGAGCGACTGGATGCGGAAGTTGCCGTTCTCGCCGGTGGTCGAAGTGCGCGTCGAGCCCGTGCGGGTGTCGGTGACGCTGACGAGTGCACCCGGAAGCGCGTTGCCGTCGGCATCGGTCACCTGACCTTCGACGCCCGAGGTAATCTGCTGTGCGGCTGCTGGAGTTGCGATGGTAGCTGCGGCAGAGAGGCTGACGACGCTCGCTGCCAGGAGATATTTGAGTTTCATTGGTAGGCCCCTGATCACAAAGGAATGGCTTGAACGCGCTTCCCCTAAGTGCGTTGCACTGCACAAAAGCGACTGTTTTGTGACAAAACGATGAAACGTGCGTCGAGCGTGAGAACAATGCGCCCAACCCCCTGCTTTTCCACAGGCGGAACCGCCGGAATCCAGCCGATTGGCGGCAAAAGTGTTGCCCTTGCGCAACGAGGAGCCAGATTTTCGAGCCGCGAAAAATGTCCCGGTCAATCGCGGTCGTTGGTCAGCGATGCCCGAGTCGCTTAGGCGAGATTGATCTCGCGCAGTCGTTGCTGGAGGAAATCGTGCGCAGTGATCGCTTCGATTTCCACGCCCGAATCACCCTCGGCCATGCAGCTTTCGAGCGGTTCGATCAGGTAGTCGGGCCGGAAATGCAGGAAGAACGGCATCGAATAGCGCGAGCGCGCAGCGGCCGGGCCGCGCGGATTGACGACCCGATGAGTGGTCGAGCGCAGGCGGCCGTTGGTGAGGCGTTCGAGCATGTCGCCGACATTGATCACCAGCGCGCCTTCGGGAACGTCAACCGCCTGCCATTCGTCTGACTTGGTCAGCAGCTCCAGTCCGGCCTCTTCCGCACCGAGCAGGAGGGTAATGGTGTTTATGTCGCCATGCGCCGCGGCACGGATTGCACCTTCCGGTGCGTCCGGACCGAGCGGCGGGTAGTGCAGCAGGCGCATAACCGAATTGCCGTCTTCGACGGTCGAAGCGAAGAAGTCGCGCTTGAGCCCAAGGTGCAGCGCAATCGCTTCGAGCACCCGCAATCCTGCCGTCTCGAACGCGCCGAACAATTCGCTGAATGTGTCGCGAAACCCATCGATCTCGTCCGGCCAGACGTTGGGAGCCATATATTCCGCGAGCGGATGCCCGGCTGCGAGCGAGCGCCCGACATGCCAGAATTCCTTGAGGTCGAAGACCTGTGCGTCCTTGGCCTTTTCGGTCCCGAACGGGGTATAGCCACGCGCACCCCCGCCGCCTTCGATCTTGTAGGCGCGTTTGACGGGATCGGGCAGCGCAAAGAAGTCCTTGGATGTCGCTTCGGCGCGATCGATCAGCTCTTGCGGGATGCCGTGGTCGCGGACGACGGCAAAACCGTATTCGGCAAAGCTGCGCCCCAACTCATCGGCGATATCTTCTAGCGGCTGTTCGAGCGAAACGCTGGCGATCTGGGCTTTGGTGTCGGTCATAGGGAGACTAATAGGCACGGCCCGTCCCCGCGACAACATTCAAAGCGGCAGAAACAGGCTCGCCAAAGCGGCGCTCATCAGGTTGGCGAGGCTTCCAGCGGCCAGCGCCTTCAGCCCCAGCCGCGCGATCACAGGCCGCTGGTTTGGCGCCAGGCCACCGGTCACGGCCATCTGGATCGCGATCGAAGAGAAATTGGCGAATCCGCACAGGGCGAACGTGACGATGGCGCGGCTGCGCTCGGTCAGTTCTCCGCCCGTCATCGCGCCTAGATCGATGAATGCGACAAACTCGTTGAGCACGATCTTGGTCCCGAACAGGCCGCCCGCGATCTGCGCCTGTTCCCAATCCGAAATGCCGATCAGGAACATCACCGGCGCAAATACATAGCCGAGCAGCTTCTGGAAGCTGATCGTGCTGAGCCATTCGGCCGTCTCCGGAGTGAAAGGCACGCCCGCCCCTGCAGCGAGCGAGACGATACCCGAACCCACTCCGCCCAGCATGCCGTTGGCGAGCGCGACCAAAGCCACGAACACCATGACCATCGCGCCTACGGCGACGGCGAGCTTGACCCCGGTTTGCGTGCCCTGGGCGGCTGCTTCGATGATATTCGCCGGTCGCTGTCCTTCCTC
>JASJDE010000019.1 GCA_030065195.1 Erythrobacter sp.
TGAAGGCCGATGCCCTGCGCGGGCGCCTGAGCGATTTGGCCGGAGATAGCACGCAGGTTGACTTGGAAGCCGCTGCTGAGTGGTTCCTGCCAGAAGGAGCCGAACCCACCTTGCCATCGCCCGGTTACGTGGAGGGCTGGGCTGCGATCCGGGAGCATCTCGCGTGATCGACTATCCCTACACGAGCTTCGGCAAGACAGACACGGGCCTGGTCCGCGCGCACAACGAAGATTCGCTGCTCGTCAATCATGAGGCGGGCCTGTGGTTTGTCTTCGACGGGATGGGCGGGCACGAGAACGGCGCCTTGGCCTCGCAGACTGCGGCATCGGCGTTCGAGCCTTTCGACGTACCGTCCGATTTCGAAACCGCCGTCACGGCTGTTGCCGATCGCATTCACGATGTGAACGGAGTGCTGGCAGAGGTTGCCGAAAAGCAGTCGATCTCGAAGATGGGCACCACAGCCGTTGGCCTCCTCCTTCGCGACAATCGCTTCGCCGCCGTATGGGTCGGAGACAGCCGAGCCTACATCTATCGCAGCGGGGGACTGTTCCAGCTGACCGTCGATCACACGCACGTGCAGGACTTGCTCGACCAGGGCATTCTTTCGCCCGCCGATGCAGCGGGGCACCCGATGTCGCACGTCCTTACCCGCGCTCTGGGGGTTGAGCCCGAAGTGCAGGTCGACATCGTGCACGACGAAGCCGAACCGAACGACCGGTTCCTACTGTGCAGCGACGGGTTGAGTGGCCCGGTGCCCGAAGAAGAAATTCGCCAGATCATGTCCATGCCCGATCCACAACAGGCAGTGGACGAATTGATTGCACGCGCGCATAGCAACGGGGCACCGGATAACGTGACCGCAATCGTGGTCGAGATCGGACAAGTCGCGTCATGAGCAACGATCCCGGCGACGAAGATCGCACTGTCTACCAGCCCAAGGGCGGGAATGGCGACGGCGATAACGATAAAGGCAAGAAACCGGACGACACTCCCGAAGAGGAATCTCCTGAGCCTGAACGGTCGGGCAGGCACGAGCCGACCGAGATTCGGCCTTCACCGGCGCCATCACCCGCGCGGGCTCCGGCACATGAGCCGACCGAAATCCTGCCTTCGGCTCCACCGCCTGCTGCGCCTCCTCCTCCTCCGCCGCCGCCAGCCCCTTCACCGGCACCTGCACCAAAACCAAGGGGCGACCAGCAATTCAGCGAAGGCGACGTCCTCAACGGCATCTACCGGATCGAACGGTTTCTCGCGCGTGGCGGAATGGGCGAGGTGTATGAAGCGCGCAACGTTCACCAGCAATCCGAGCGTGTCGCGATCAAGGTCATGCTGGCGCATATGGCGCAGGATGAACTGGTCGCGGCGATGTTCGCCAAGGAATCGGAGATGCTTACCCGGCTGCATCACGAGGCGATCGTACCCTACCGCATGGCGGCGCGCGACGATCAGGGGCGGCCCTATCTCGTCACCGAGTTCATCGACGGGCCGAGCCTCGAGAAGCTCATCCTCGACGGTCAGCGCTTCTCCACTCCCGAATTGTTGACCCTCCTCGGCGAAGTCTGCATCGGTCTGCGTGCTGCACACAAGGCAGGCGTCGTTCACCGCGATCTCGCGCCCGACAACGTCCTGCTCGAAGAGGGAGATATCGACCGTCCCAAGATCATCGATTTCGGGATCGTCAAGGATACCAAGGCTGGCGAAACCATCATCGGGACGGGCTTCGCCGGCAAACTCAACTTCGTTGCCCCCGAGCAATTGGGCGAACCCGAGTATGAAATCGGCCCTTGGACCGACATCTACAGTCTTGCCCTGGTGATCCTCGGCCTAGCAAATGGCAAGGAAATCGACATGGGCCACACGCCGGGTGCAGCGATCCGCAAGCGGCATGAACCGATCGATTTGTCGCCGGTCGAGCCCGAATTGCGGTCTCTGTTATCGGACATGCTTGCCACCCATCCCGACCACCGGCTGCGTTCGACCGACGAAGTCATGCAAAGGGTCGAGCAGATTCAGCGCGGCGAGCCGGAAGCAGATCCCTGGCCCGCCGGAGCGGACAAGACTGTTGTCGTCCCGGCGGCGGAAATGAACGCACTTTATCGCCCCGTGCCCGAACCCGACAAGGCGCCGGAACCCGATCCCGAACCGCTGCCGGTGTTCGATGACCCAGAACCCGAATTGGTCGATGACGAAGCCGAGGATTGGGATGAAGCAGATTACGAGATCGAACCACCCAATCAGACGGTTGGCAACGTGATCCTGCTCGTCATCCTCGCAGCGGCCATCATCGCCTTGGGCCTCTTTGCGGCTGTCACCTTTGGCGGTTTCTCACTGAATTAGCTCAGTAGAGCAAGTATTGTCGTACGTCGGCGATCCACGCCGCCTCGTCGTGCGCCGCTGCGGTATCGAGATCGTGCGGCGAGGCTTCGGAATCATCGACCCATTCGCGCAAACCCGGACCGCCGTTGATCACGTCGATAGCCAGGCGATCGAGCTCGTATTCATAGGGAAAGTCGCGCCATAAATCGTAAGTGGGATAGAGCCGCCGAATGGCCTTGAACGCCAGTGCCTGCAATCGCCATGGCTTGAACGCATGATGATCGTAATGAGATCCTTCTGCGTGAATCATCAACGCGTTGCAGAGCTTTCCTGAATGTTTGTGGAAAGTCGGTTCGAACCAGCATTCGCGCAATCTGGTTCCCGCCAGCCATTCGGGCGCAAGCCTTCGCATCTCCGCCAAAACCGCATCTGCATCGATGTCCGGAGCCCCGAACAGGACTTCGAGCGGTCGCGTCGTGCCGCGTCCCTCAGATACGGTCGCACCTTCGATCATCACCGTTCCAGCGTAGCACCGCGCCATATTGATGCTGGCGGCATTGGGGCTCGGGTTGATCCAGATCCGCGAGGTCGGCCAACCATGCCCTTCTCCATCAGGCTTCCAGCCATCCATCGCCACCACCCGATAAGCCACATCGAGACCGAAATGCGCGATGAACCAATGTCCCATCTCACCCAGCGTCAGGCCATGACGCATCGGCATCGGTGCCGCGCCGACAAAGCTCTCCTGGCCCGGGACCAGCATTGTCCCCTCCACCGGGCGACCGGCAGGATTTGGGCGGTCGAGAACCCACACTTCCTTCCCGTGCTTTGCCGCTTCCTCGAGCAGGTAAAGCAGCGTGGTCACAAAGGTGTAGATGCGGCAGCCGAGATCCTGAAGGTCGAACAGGAACACGTCCGCGCTCGACATCATCTGCCCTGTGGGACGCCGCACTCTTCCGTACAGAGAGAAAATCGGAATGTTGTAGCGAGGATCGAGCTCGTCCTGAGTTTCGACCATATTGTCCTGCTTATCGCCTTTTAGGCCGTGCTGCGGGCCGAATGCGCTGGTGACGTTTACCCCCGCCGCGACCAACGCATCCAGGCTGTGGGTCAGGCTTTCGGTTACGCTTGCAGGGTGTGCGACGAGCGCAACGCGTTTGCCCTTCAGCGCTCCGAGCAATTCAGGGTCCGCAAGCAGGCGATCAATTCCGAACTTCATGGCGAACGGGTTGAAGCAGCCTCGACGCAAAGGCAATGGTGTTCACAGAGTTGCCGACTATAATGCCGCACATGGATTGGACGATCGTTTGGCTAGCCGTCGGATGGGCCGTCATTCTCGGCGGCGCGGGCGGATACCTGACCGACATTGGGCCATGGTATTACAATCTTCGGAAGCCGAGTTGGCAACCGCCCGACTGGTTGTTTGGACCGGCATGGACGGTGATCCTGGGCCTTTCGGCATGGAGCCTATATTTAGGCTTTGCCGCCGCGCCCTACACTTTCGACCGCACGCTGATCCTTGCGCTGTTTGCAGTGAACTTCGTTCTGCATCTCGCCTGGTCGCCCCTGTTCTTCAAAGCTAAGAGGCCGGATTGGGCATTGGTCGAGAACGTCTTTTTGTGGCTTTCGGTGTTGGCGCTCTGCCTTGTTCTTCCGAGATATTCGTCGCTCGCCGGTTGGCTCAATGCGCCCTATCTCGCCTGGGTGAGCTTCGCCTTCATGCTCAACTGGAAGATCGTTCAGCTCAATCGACCATTCGACGAAGCCACAAGGGCCTAGCGCTCGACGATCATCTGACGGCAAGCTTCGCTATGGAATTCCGGCTTCCCCGGCGGGAAGGCCAGCGCCCAGAACTGCATTCCGCCATCGGCATGCTCGACAATGCCATTGAGCGCAACCTGCGCAGGGGCGGGCAAGTCGGCTGCAATGTTCGCCTTCAGCACAAGCTCGCGGTCGCTGTGCGAACAAGACAGCGCGATTGCATCGACCGGCGCGTCACGCATTCCTTCGCGAAACGCGTCGAAATCGTAGGCGGCCCAGCGTCCGGACGGGGAGAGGTTGAATTCCCTGTAGTATGTCCCGCCGATCGGCTGCCAGAAGATCTCGAAGCAGCTGGTCTTCCACAAATCGTCGGTGCGCTCCGAGGGGCCCGGTTCGGGTAGTCTTATTGCTCCGATCTCGCCCAAGAAGCGGAATTCGGCATCGCAACCCGAAGATGTTGCGGAAATGGACGCTGTCACGGCCTTGATCGGGCCCAGATCGCATGTCTGGTGAAGCATAAGCGGTTGCATGCCGCTCCTATTGCCGAGGGGGATGCCGCGAGCAAGCCACTTCCCCCGCTTCGTCCGCGCTGTTAAGCGCCGCGCACCATGCCTAACGCTTACGAATCCGACTTGCTGCGCCTGCTCGACGAACGCGGCTACATCCACCAGGTGACCGATCCCGGAGCGCTCGATCAGCTTGCCGCAAAGCAAGTGGTGCCCGGATATATCGGTTTCGACGCAACCGCACCAAGCCTGCATGTCGGCAGCCTCGTCCAGATCATGATGCTGCGTCGCTTGCAGCAGACGGGCCACAAGCCAATCGTGGTGATGGGCGGCGGCACGACCAAGATCGGCGATCCGTCGGGCAAGGATGAGAGTCGCAAACTGCTCACCCCTGAAGTGATCGACGACAATATCGCTTCGATCTTCCGGGTCTTCTCGCGCCTGCTCAAGTTCGGCGACGGCCCGACGGATGCGGTCATGGTCAACAACGACGAGTGGCTGTCGGAGCTCGGATATATCGACCTGCTGCGCGATGTCGGCCCGCACTTCACCATCAATCGGATGCTGACCTTCGATTCGGTCCGGTTGCGGCTCGATCGCGAACAGCCGCTTACCTTTCTCGAATTCAACTACATGATCCTGCAGGCATACGACTTTCTCGAGCTTGCGCGCCGATATGAATGCCGTCTGCAGATGGGCGGAAGCGACCAATGGGGTAATATCGTCAACGGCATGGAACTGGGACGAAGGATGGAGGGACGAGAACTCTACGGCCTGACCACCCCGCTCCTTACCACCGCAGACGGATCGAAGATGGGCAAGACCGCAGCGGGCGCCGTCTGGCTCAACGAAGATGCGCTGCCTTCCTACGACTTCTGGCAATATTGGCGGAACACGGACGACCGCGATGTGGGCAGGTTCCTGCGCCTGTTCACCGATCTCCCGCTGGACGAAGTGGCGCGTCTCGAAGAACTCGAAGGCGCGGAAATCAACGCCGCGAAGGTCGTCCTCGCCAACGAAGTCACCGAGATGGTGCGTGGCGAAGATGCTGCGCACGCGGCCGAAGCGACTGCGCGCGATACATTCGCGGGTGGCGGAGCCGGCGAAGATCTTCCCACGCTCTCGGTGGGTCCGGAGGGCATGCGAATCGGCGCGGTTCTTACCGAACTGAGCTTCACCGCGTCGAACGGCGAGGCCAAGCGCAAACTGGCAGAAGGGGCCGTGAAGCTGGACGGGAATGCAGTCTCCGATCCGGGCTTTGTGGTCACGGTCGAAGACGGATCGAGTTTCAAATTGAGCCTCGGCAAGAAGAAACACGCGATCATCACACGCTGATTTCGACCCGCGTCAGTCGTCCTCGTCGCGCCACCGGGATCGAATCCAACCTGAGCGCAGCACCTCCTGCCGCGTACGCCTACGCAACTGTCCCGGACGCTTTACCAAATGTCAGCCTTTCTGCTGCATTAGGGACTGTACTCGATAATAATAGGAGGGTCGGGGACTGTGTCTGCCGGAGCAAACCTGAGTGTAACCGACATGCGCCGCGCGGCGCGTCATCCGGTCGATTTCCCGGTAATCGCCGAGCACTTCGTGCATGGCGACATGAACCTGCACGTCTCGAACTTATCGGCCCATGGCTTTATGGTCGACGATGGGGCCAACCTCAATCGCGGCGATCGCGTGATCATTCGCCTTCCGATCGTCGGCCGGATCGAAGCCTATGTCATATGGACTCGCGACAATCGTGCCGGTTTCCAATTCGAACGGATCATCCGCCTCGACGATTTCGTCGCGATCATCGACACCTTGCAGCCCAATCCGCGCCTGCGCCGTAGCCGCTAATTCAAGCCAGACTTATCGGCAGCGAATTTTCGCTGTCTTGGCAGTGCGCTTCGCGGCTGCCATGGCGTTCGCGTGAACGACGCCGCACCCACCCATCCATTCCAGGTCCATAACTTCCGAGCCTACTGGACCGCGCGGCTGACGATGACGCTCGCGCAGGATGCGATGCTGCTGGTCATTCAATGGCAAGCGTACAACCTTGCGCGCGACAGCGGAATGAACGTCGCTGAGGGCGCCGGGCAGTTGGCGATAATCGGCCTCCTGCAATTCCTGCCGCTATTCATCCTCACGCCATTTTCGGGGCTGGCCGCCGACCGTTTCGACCGCAGGCTGCTCGGCTTGCTGACGATCGTGTTGCAACTGATCTGTGCCGTCTCGCTGGTCTTCTTCACATGGAGCGAGGCCGTCTCACTGCCGATCCTGTTCGGGATCGCCATACTGTTGGGGATTGCCCGCGGCTTTGCCGGCCCTGCGCTTTCCGCCTTGTCGCCAAATCTTGTACCGAAAGACATATTACCGACCGCGATCGCGCTCTCCTCGATCTCGTGGCAGGTCGGCAGATTGGTCGGGCCGGCCATTGGCGCGGTGCTGTACGCGTTCGAACCCGCCCTCCCCTATGTCGTCGCGGCTGCGCTCTTTGCGGTCTCGACGGTTTCGCTAGCCGTGGTCGGCAAGGTTCCACAACCCGCTATGCGCAAGGACCAAAGGCCCATCGGCGCGATCGTCGATGGACTGCGCTACGTCGGTCGCAACAAGATGGTCCTGGGGGCAATCACGCTCGACCTGTTCGCCGTGTTCCTTGCAGGGGCCAACGCATTGATCCCGGTGTTTGCCCGCGACATTCTGCAAACCGACGAGACCGGACTGGCAATGCTGGCGTCCGCCACACCTGCGGGGGCGATCCTCACAGGCCTGTTCTTTTCGGTGCGACCGCTGCGAACCAATGTCGGCCCGAAAATGCTTTGGGCCGTCGCGGTGTTCGGACTAGCCACAATCGTCTTCGGTCTCTCGACCAGTCTCCCGCTCAGCCTCGCCATGCTTTTCATCATCGGCGCATCCGACATGTTCAGCGTTTATGTACGCCAATCGCTGATCCAGTTGCACACACCCGACGACAAGCGCGGGCGCGTCTCTTCGGTCAGCATGATGACGATCAGCGCTTCGAACGAAGGCGGAGACGCCTTCTCCGGGAGCCTCGCCTATCTAATGGGCCCGGTCGCCGCGATCGTCGCTGGCGGCGTCGGCGCGCTTGTAACCGTTGTGCTGTGGAGCCGAATATTCCCTGTGCTACGGACCACGAAGACCTTCGATCCGCCGGACAACCTGCTAGAAGACACAGCAACAACAAAAAGCCCAAATCCCCAGGAGGCCTGACATGAAAGCGGCAAATATCCTCGAAACGATCGGCAACACCCCGCATATCCGCCTTTCGCGGCTGTTTCCGGATCATGAAGTGTGGCTTAAGTCCGAGCGCGCCAACCCCGGCGGCTCGATCAAGGATCGCATCGCGCTGGCAATGGTCGAGGATGCCGAACAGTCGGGCAAGCTTGCGCCCGGCGGCACGATCGTCGAACCGACCAGCGGCAACACCGGGATCGGCCTTGCCATGGTGGCAGCGGTCAAAGGCTACAGGCTTGTCCTCGTCATGCCAGAAAGCATGTCGATCGAGCGGCGTCGGCTGATGCTCGCCTACGGCGCGACTTTCGACCTAACGCCCAAGGAAAAGGGTATGAAGGGCGCGATCGAACGCGCAACAGAGATCGTCGAAACCACGGACGGAGCCTGGATGCCCAGCCAATTCGACAACCCGGCGAATGTCTCGGTTCATGCTCGCACCACGGCGAAAGAGATTCTGGCCGACTTCGCGGATTCTCCCATCGACGTCATGATCACCGGGGTCGGAACCGGCGGGCACCTCACCGGATGCGCCGAGGAGATCAAGAAAGTCTGGTCCGGCTTCAAGGCTTACGGGGTCGAGCCCGAGCTTTCGCCTGTCATCAATGGCGGCCAGCCCGGCCCACACCCGATTCAGGGCATCGGCGCGGGCTTCATTCCGGGCAACTTGCACACCGATTCAATCGATGGAGCCGTGCAGGTTGATGCCGACGACGCAAAGGAGATGGCTCGCCGGGCCGCGCGCGAGGAAGGTATGCTAATCGGGATATCGTCGGGAGCGACGCTCGCGGCGATCGCGAAGAAGCTCCCCGATCTCGATGCAGGATCGCGCGTCTTGGGTTTCAACTACGATACCGGCGAACGGTATCTCTCGGTCCCGGAATTCCTGCCCGTCGAATAGACGACAACGATTCGACGCGGAGGAAAACCGCTCGGTCTCGCCTTTAATGCATTTGTCGATGCTCCCCGGTCGATCGTCGTTCGCGGGGTGAATGGTCGCGTTTCGACAAGCATCATCCGTCACGCATCACTAATGTGACCCACGGGTCGTACGCTGCAGGATGGAGGGTGCGATGGGATTGTCCAACGGTTTCGGGCTGCTTTCCAACGATCGCAGCAAGCCGCTGCACTATCGTTTCGCGAAGAAGCAACGCCACAAGATGAATTCCGTGATCGCGAACAGCTCGCTGATCACAAACGATCCCGTACTCGATCCTGGGCAATTCGACTGGAGCGAACCGCTATCCAGCGAGTGGCAGACGATCAGAGATGAGGCTCTTTCGATCTTCGAGCATCGCGATGCGATTCCGCCCCTGCGCGACGTTTCTCCCGATCACCGCCGCATCATGCAGGACAATTCCTGGCGCAGTTTCTTCCTTGTTGGATACGGCAATCGGATCGAAGAGAATATCGCACGCGCACCCAGAACTGCGGCCCTACTCGACCGGATACCCGGCCTCAATTCGGCATTCTTTTCGATCCTCGCTCCTGGAGCCGTGATAATCCCTCACCGCGGGGTGACCAAGGCGTTCATCACCGCGCATCTCGGTCTCGTCGTACCGCAGCACCGCGAGAAATGCTGGATGCGCATTGGCGGTCGGCGCCTCAATTGGAGCGAAGGCAAATGGATGGTGTTCGACGACACGTATGAGCACGAAGTCCAGAACGAGACCGATGAGACCAGGATCGTCCTGCTATGCCAAATCGCCCGCCCTCTGAGAGCGCCCGGCTCGTGGCTCGCCAGTGCGACGATGAGCTACATCAAGCGCAGCCATTTCGTTCAGGACGCAAGGAAGAACCTCGCCGATTGGGAGACTGCGTACTCCAAAGCGGAGAATGAAGTCCTCTAATTCGGCGACGATCCGGTCGTGGACTACGCCAAATCGATCTTGCTGCACCTCGCTCCCAATCATCCGATTCGCTAGTCAAATGGCTGCGGTACAAGGGGGCGCAATGCACACGGACAGACGCATCTTTATGGCTGGCGGCGCAGCGTCCTTGCTCGGCGCATGCACTCCTTTGCCAAGGCTGCAGGATCTTGGCCCGAAGCACCAAGGCACCTGGATCGAACCGTTCAAGGCAAACCGCCGGAATCTGATGAAGGTGACGGTCTGCACAAGACCCTTCCGCCCGGCGGGACCAAGGCTGGAAGTCGAGCGCTTCGGGAGCAAGACCGTGGTGCATAACTACGGCCACGGTGGGTCGGGTTGGTCGCTGAGCTGGGGCTGTGCCGCCGAAACAGCATCTCTGGCACGCTCGCAGGGTCATACCGATATTGCAGTTATCGGTGCCGGCGTGATTGGCCTGACGACGGCGATCCGCCTTGTGGAAACTGGTGCAGTTGTCACAGTCTACGCAAGTGAATTCCCTTCCGAGACTCGCTCGGCGCGGGCCAGCGGGGTGTGGTCGCCCAGCAGCCGGATCGCCCTCGCTGATAGAGTGCCTCAAGGGTTTGCGGATCGATGGGAACGGTGGGCACGGTACTCGCATGCAAAGCACCTCGAAATGCTGGGGCTGGCGGATGATCCGATCGAGTTCGTGACCCAGTACAACCTGCGCGGACGAAGCACGCCGCGCGTCCGTGCGAACAGGGAATACCTGCATCTCGACCGCAGGCTGAGGGGTCTCAACCCAGCGTGGGGCGATCCTGACCCGGAACGCGATCCTTTTTCCGCAAAGCTCCGGCGCAAGGGGCCAGCCATGATCTTCAACGTCGCGCGCTACTTCGACCGGCTCGTCCGCCAATTCGAGGCCAAAGGCGGGAAAATGGTTCGGCGGACTTTCGCGAACCGCACGCAACTCTTGAGCTTGCCGCAGCCGATTATCGTCAATTGCATGGGCTACGGTGCGAACGCGATCTGGGATGCTGAAGACCTCGCCCCGGTGCGCGGCCAGATCAACTGGCTGCTCCCCCAACCAAGCGCGCGCTATGCGCTTTACTACGATGGGGTGAGCGCAGTGTCGCGGCGCGACGGGGTGATGGTGCAATACCTCGGCCCGAACGAAGACTGGGGCTACGGCGATCCCGGCGAGACGCCCGATCCGACCGAAACCGACCGAGCTCTGGAAACCCTTCGCCGCGCATACGAATAGGGGCCCGATCGTGCCGGACCGGACCCCTTTCGGTGACGGAATGACATTCGCTCAAGCGGCGGTGGCGAACGCCTCTTCCGGCAGCTTCATCATGTTCTCGCTACCTGCTTCCAGCTTGCGACGCAGCGCGCCTGCGTCGGGCAGGAAGCGCTCTGCATAGTAAGCAGCGGAAGTCAGCTTCGCTTCGTAGAAAGCCGCGTCTTCGGGCGAACCTTCGAGTGCGGCCTTGGCGACCTTCGCCATCTTCAGCCACATGAAGCCGAGCGTCACGATGCCCATGATGTGCATATAGTGATGCGCGCCGGCACCGAGGTGGTTCGGATTGGCCATCGCGTTTTGCATGAACCACATGGTCGCAGCCTTTTGCTCGCCAAGTGCTTTCTCGAGCCGCTCGGCCATGTCGGCGAGGCCTTCGACTTGCTTTGCCGAAGCGATTTCTTCGTCGATCGCAGCAAAGAATGCCTGCACAGCGCGACCGCCATGTTGCGCGAGCTTGCGCCCGCACAGGTCCATCGCCTGCACGCCGTTGGTGCCTTCGTAGATCATCGCGATACGGCTATCGCGGACGAACTGTTCCATGCCCCATTCCTTGACGTAGCCGTGCCCGCCATAGACCTGCTGCATGTTGTTGGCGATGTCGTAGCCCTTGTCTGTCCCATAGCCTTTGATGACCGGGGTCATCAGACCAATCAGGTCGTCTGCGAGCTGGCGTTCTTCTTCGGTCTGCGCCTTGTGCGACAGGTCAACCTGAAGCGCGCCCCACAAGCACAGCGCACGCATGCCTTCATTGAAGACCTTGGCGTCCATCAGCATCCGGCGAACGTCGGGATGGACGAAGATCGGGTCCGCCTTTTCGTCAGGCTGGGCCGGACCGGTCAGCGCCCTGCCCTGACGGCGATCCAGCGCGTAGGTGACGGCGTTCTGATAGGCGACTTCGGCCTGCGCAAGGCCCTGGAGACCGACGCCAAGGCGAGCTGCGTTCATCATCACGAACATTGCGGCGAGGCCCTTGTTCTCTTCGCCGACCAACCAGCCTTTGGCTTGGTCGTAGTTGAGCACGCAAGTGGCGTTGCCATGGATACCCATCTTCTTCTCAATGGAACCACAGGTCACGCCATTGCGCTCGCCCGGTTCGCCGTTCTCGTCGAGGATGAACTTGGGCACGACAAACAGTGAGATGCCCTTTGAGCTGTCCGGGGCACCGGGCGTCTTGGCGAGGACCAAGTGGATAATGTTGCTGGTGAGGTCGTGCTCACCGGCGGAGATGAAAATCTTGGTGCCGGTGATCGAGTACGAACCGTCCGCTTGCGGTTCGGCCTTGGTGCGGATCATGCCAAGATCGGTTCCGCAATGGGGCTCCGTCAGGTTCATCGTTCCCGACCACTCACCGGAGATCATCTTGGGCAGGTACATTTCCTTCTGTTCCTGCGATCCGGCCGCCTGGAGAGCAGCTGCCGCACCTCCCGTGAGGCCGGGATACATCGCAAATGCCTGGTTCGCGGTGCCGATATACTCCTCGAAGGCGAAACCCATCACGTGCGGGAGGCCCTGCCCGCCAAATTCTTCCGGACCCGTCAGAGTCGTCCAGCCACCTTCGATCAGTTGCTCGTAAGCTTCCTTGAAGCCATCGGGCGTCGTTACCGATCCATCATCATGACGCGTGCATCCCTGTTCGTCGCCGATCTGGTTGAGCGGTGCGAGAACTTCCGAACAGAACTTGCCCGCTTCACCAACAACGGCGTCGATCATGTCGGGGGTCGCATTCTCGAAACCTGGGAGGTTGCCGTAGCTGGCGAGGTCGAGCAATTCGTTTATCACGAAACGCGTGTCGCGTGTGGGAGCGGTATATGTCGGCATCACTGGATCCCTTTTGTGAGCGTTTTTGCAGTTGTTTCGGTGAGGTGGGCGTCAGCCGAGATCGAGCTTCTCGATCTCGACGACGAATTCTGACAATTCCTTGATCGAAGAATCGATGTCGGCACGTTGAGCCTTGAGCTTGGCAATATGCGCCTTGCACTTCTCGACGGTGACGCGGCGCTGTTCGACACGGCCGTCATCGAGATCGTAAAGGTCGATCATCTCGCGAATTTCGGTGAGGCTGAAACCGACATTCTTGGCGCGCATGATCCACGCGAGCCGCGCGCGGTCGCGCTTCGAATACACTCTGGTCAAGCCGACGCGAGCCGGGCTGATCAAGCCTTCGTCTTCGTAGAACCGCAGGGCGCGCGCCGTGCACCCGAATTCGGTCGTCAAATCCGAGATCGAGTATTGCTCGCGGCTCAGTTTGTCCGGCCGATCAAGGTGTGCTCCGTTGCGACGGCCTTCGCTTTCGGGCTTCTTCGAATCGTTCTGGTGAGCTGGTGCTGTAGCCATGCCCATCAACTACCTTACCTTTACGTGAGCGTCAAGTCTTGACCTTAACGAGAGCAACGGAATCTTCCATCTCGGGATCGACACTTCGATAAAAGCAGCTTGGTACGCCCGTGTGGCAGGTCGGCCCCTTTGGCGTGGCCCGAATGACGAGCGCATCCTGATCGCAATCGACGAGCATTTCCTCCATCAGGAGAACGTGGCCGGAAGTCTCGCCCTTCATCCAAAGCTTCTGGCGCGAGCGCGACCAGAAATGGACCTTCCCCGTCTGCCGCGTCAGACGCAATGCCTCGGCGTTCATGAACGCGACCACCAAGACCTCACGGGAAGTCGAATCGACCACGACCGTAGTCAGCAGACCTTGCGAATCATACTTCGGGGCAAAGTGAGTTCCCTGCTCACGCTGTTCGCGTGACAACTTGACCTCGGTCAAAATTGCGGCTCCCAAAATGGTTAACGAAACATGTCGCTAGCGACGAATTGACCGTCGGATGCGACTGTTTGTTGCACGATAACCACAGATGCATCCGAAAATCCATGCTGAACAAGGATTCACCTTCACCTTCGGCAGTGGGTTTGGAAGAACCCCGCCTCACGAGCTTTCGCGAGTTCGTCCACCAGACAACGGCGCAGCATAGTGCCAGGTTCAGGGGGTGATCGGATCAAGTCAACAGCGGGGTGTTGAAAGGTTCGATTGAACGATGAGGGATAGGATCCTGATGACGAAGTTAGGGGGTCGTCATCTGAGCTCTTAAGAGCGGTTCCGCATCATTTCGTCACGTGGCGCCCGGGGTCGCAATGACCTCGGGCGTTTCGTTTGAGAGCCCGGCCGCCGCTGATCGGTTGGACAGAAGCCGGCTAGACTTTCTCACTCCCCACTACCCTTGCAAAACAGGCTATGCGCACCGACGCGGCTCCCGCTTCCGACAATGCCGAAACGCAGGCATCGCTTGTCGCTCCGCTCGTAAGCACATCGTCCACAAGCACTATGTCCCGACCCTTGATCCTGCTCGAGTATCTCCCACTGACCTTGATCGCCCCTTGCAGCGTTTCCTTTCGCGCCACTCTTCCAAGCCCTCCCAGGCTCGGTGTCCGTTTGGTCCTCGATAAGGCATCGACGGCCAACGCACCCTTGCCTCGCCTTTCCAGCTCGCGAGCCAGCAAGGCCGCCTGATTGTATCCACGTTCCCAGATCCGAAATCGATGGAGCGGCACAGGAACCAGCAACGGCACTCGGTCCGGTTCGCAATCGGGCAGACGCGCCGCCATCAATCGACCCAGCAAGCCCGCTAGGGCAATCTTGCCGCCATGCTTGAAATTCAGGATGAGTCTGCGCGATGCATCATTGTACGATGTGGCGGCGTAGATGCCTGAGTGCAGCGGAGGATCGGATCGGCAATCGACGCATGCATCGTCGCTTCTGGCGCCAGTGGCATCCAAGGGACGGTTACAGTGTCGACATCCGGTATCACCCGGAATCTCGAGCTCGCTCCAGCACTCGACGCAGAGGCCTCCTTGCTCCGCGATGGCATCGCCGCATAGCGGGCAGCGTGGCGGATAGACGAGGTCGACCGCCGGCTTCAGACCCATGGCAAGATGCGACCTCCACCCCATGTCCCGCGCTTTCGCACGCCTTGCAGTCTCCAGGCAAGCGCGGCAGGGCCTTGGTCATGACCCAGAATCAGGTTCCCCGCATATTCCATCGATCGCAAGCTGCGGCAAAATGGGCGCGTGCGCGATCGCGACAGGCGCGGGGCGGTGCCACCTATCTCACCGACACGATGGCACGCGATATCTTGGAGCGACTGGGGTTCATACGCTTCAAGCCCAACCGCGCACTCATCGTCGGCGAGGCCAGCGACGTAATGCAAGCTGCTCTGTCGGCCGATGGGACGACCGGCAACGTCGGTCGTCTCGGCGAACTCGACGAAGAACAACCAGGCCCACTATCGAGCTATGATCTGATCGTCCATCTTCTGGGCCTCGGAATGGTGAACGACCTCCCCGGAGCCTTGATCCACGCACGCAACGGGTTGCGCGAGGGTGGTCTCTTCATCGCAGCATTTCCCGGCTCGGGCAGCATGTCCAAGCTGCGCCAAATCGCGATCGAGTCCGATGGCGAGCGCCCCGCCGCCCGTATGCATCCGTTGGTCGACAATCGCGCTGCGACGGGCCTGCTCGAACGCGCCGGTTTCAAACGCCAGGTTGTGGATTCCTTTCCGATCCGCGTTCGCTACCCTTCCTTCCTACGGATGATAAACGACCTGCGCGACCACGGCCTCACGCGTTCGCTCACATCGCCAGTCCCGCCGCTCGACCGGCAATGGCTGGCGCGAGCGAACGCAGCTTTCGATGCGCAGCGTGAAAGCGACGGAAAGGTCGTCGAAACGTTCGAAATTCTCGTTCTGACAGGTTGGCGCGACTAGCCGAGCGCTGCCTGTGCAGCCGCCAACCGCGCAATCGGTACCCGGTAGGGAGAAGCGCTGACGTAGTCGAGCCCGACTTCCTCGCAGAACGCGATGCTCGCCGGATCGCCGCCGTGTTCTCCGCAAATGCCCAACTTGATCTCGGGCCGTGTCGTGCGTCCGCTTTCGGCTGCCATTTCGACCAGCTGCCCAACCCCGTCCACATCGAGGCTCACGAACGGATCGCGTGGGAAGATCCCCTTGTCGACATAGGGGGCGAGGAATTTTGCTGAATCGTCCCGGGATACGCCCAAAGTGGTCTGCGTCAGATCGTTTGTGCCGAAGCTGAAAAACTGCCCTTCCTCGGCGATCTCGCCCGCCATCAGGGCCGCACGAGGCAGCTCGATCATCGTTCCAACGAGATACTCGACCCGCTGGCCCTTCTCGGAAAACACCTCTTCCGCCACTCGATCCACAAGCGCGCGCAGGATCTGAAGCTCGCGTTTGGTTGCAACCAGAGGGATCATGATTTCTGGCAACGGCGCTTCGCCGCTCGAAGACTTAACCGCGCACGCCGCTTCGAAGATCGCGCGGGTCTGCATTTCGTATATCTCGGGGAATGTGATCCCCAGGCGGCAACCGCGATGGCCAAGCATTGGGTTGAATTCGTGGAGTTCGCCGGCGCGACGCTTGAGGTGGTCAACTCCCAGCCCGGTGGCGTCGGAGAGTTCGGCGAATTCGGCGTCTCCATGCGGCAGGAACTCATGGAGCGGCGGGTCGAGCAGCCTGATCGTGCATGGCAGCCCAGTCATAACCTCGAAGATGGCGGTGAAATCCGCTCTTTGTTCGGGCAGCAATTGCTCCAGAGCCCCGCGGCGCCCGTCTTCGCTTTCTGCGAGGATCATCTGTCGCACCGCGCTGATCCGAGCTGCGTCGAAGAACATATGCTCCGTCCGACAAAGCCCGATGCCTTCCGCACCGAACTGACGGGCCATCTTGCAGTCGGCGGGCGTTTCGGCGTTGGTGCGCACTCTCATCCGACGCAGCCCGTCGGCCCATTCCATCAAAGTCGCGAAATCACCAACTAGCTCCGGTTCTATTGTCGGCACGATACCCAACATGACCTGTCCATTTGCGCCGTCGAGCGTAATCTCGTCGCCTTCCTTCAACTCTTGCGACCCGATCCGAAGGGTCCGCCCGTCGCGGTCGATCGACACCGCACTAGCACCTGATACGCATGGCCTGCCCATACCGCGCGCGACCACCGCTGCGTGCGACGTCATGCCGCCGCGTGCGGTCAGGATCCCCTGCGCGGCATGCATGCCGTGAATGTCTTCGGGACTGGTTTCGACCCTGACCAGAATCACCTTTTCGCCGCGCTGCGACCAGTTTTCGGCCGTGTCCGCATCGAGAACGATCCGGCCCGCGGCTGCACCGGGTGACGCGGGCAGGCCAGTGGTGAGCACATCGCGCTCCGCTGCCGGGTCGAGTGTCGGATGGAGCAATTGATCCAGCGCCATAGGATCGACCCGGTTCACAGCTTCCGTCTTATCAATCAGGCCTTCGCCGACCATCTCGACCGCCATCTTCAGCGCAGCCTTCGCCGTCCGCTTGCCCGAGCGGGTCTGGAGCATCCAGAGCTTGCCCCGTTCAACCGTGAACTCGATATCCTGCATGTCGCGATAATGGCTTTCAAGCAGGTCGAATACGCGGGCCAGTTCGGCGTAGGCCTCCGGCATGGACTCTTCCATCGACAGCGGCTTGGCACCCGCAGTTTCGCGCGCGGACTTCGTCAAGTATTGCGGTGTGCGGATCCCAGCAACGACGTCTTCTCCCTGCGCGTTGATAAGGTATTCGCCGAAATAGGTTCGCTCGCCCGTGGCGGGATCGCGGGTGAATGCGACGCCGGTGGCGCTGGTGTCGCCCATGTTGCCGAACACCATCGCCTGGACGTTGACCGCGGTGCCCCAGTCGGCCGGAATATCATTGAGGCGGCGATAGACCTTGGCTCGGTCGCTATCCCAACTGTCGAACACCGCGCGGATCGCGCCCCATAGCTGCTCCGTCACATCCTGCGGAAAGGGCTTACCCAGTTCGGTTTCGGCAATCCCCTTGTACTCTTTGACGATCGCGCGCCAATCGTCGGCGCTGAGCTCGGTATCGGCATAGAAGCCGTTGTCTTCCTTGCAGATTTCCAAAGCTTCTTCGAACAGCCCGTGATCGATTCCGAGCACCACGTCGGAATACATCTGGATGAAGCGGCGGTAGCTGTCCCACGCAAATCGCTCGTCGCCCGACGCGCTGGCCAGCCCTTCCACTGTCGCATCGTTGAGGCCGAGATTGAGAACCGTGTCCATCATGCCGGGCATTGAGACGCGCGCTCCGGAACGCACCGAAACCAGCAGCGGGTCGGCGGCGTCGCCAAAGCTCTTTCCGACCGCCTGTTCAGTCTGGATCAGGGCATCCGCAACGCTCGCCCGCAGTTCATCGGAGAAGTCCGCCCGATCGGTAAGATAGCGGACGGATTCTTCGGTCGTGATCGTGAAGCCCGGCGGCACGGGCAATCCGATGCTCGCCATTTCGGCGAGATTTGCGCCCTTCCCGCCCGTTACGGTCTTGTCCTTTTGGCGAGGATCGTCATGCGGCGCATTCCCGCCAAAAGTGTAGACCGTTTGTAGCGACATCATTCTTCCTAAGGAGTTGAGAAAGACGGCGATCTGCCGTCGTCAAGAGGAACTGAGGATCGGTTCGGACTTCGACATTTCGACGCTGGCGCTTGGGATCGAAGGCGATTCGCTCAACGCAGTTTTCGGCGCGGATTCCATGGCGAGGGCCATGACCGATGCCTCTCGGAGCGTCAATGGTGCACCGCAACATGCTCCCAATATTCACAGCTCTAACCCGCAGAAATCCTCAGTTTCTGTCACCCTAGCATTACCAAATGTCAGGTCTTATTGACATAGTCAGCGAATCGCGACATAAAGTAAAGACAACCTGACATCTCGGAAGGTTGATGCGACAAACTTCTCACTCCCCAGGAGGATTCCGATGCGATTTGCCCTTGCCCTCATCACCCCCATCCTTGCCATCGCCGCATCCCCGGCTGCGGCAAACGGAATGAACGCCACGGAGTTCAGTGCAGAAGTCGATCACCGGGATGTCGACCTGACGACGCGTGAAGGTGTCGCGCTTCTCGACGAACGCCTCAAGACAATCATCCGTCAGAATTGCGCAAATGGCGGGCGCGACACCCAATCGCGTCGGCTGGAGCGGCAATGCCGCGAAAGCGCTCTTGCGTCGACGGGAAAGCAAGTTCGGTTTGCGGTTCTTGAGGCCAAAGCCCGAAAGGTTCGTCTCGCCCAGGGCCAACCAGTTGCACCTCAGGGCTGACGAAACAGTCGCTCCTCGGTGGAAGACCTCCCCATCCCCGCCTTTCACCGAGGGCGACACTCTGGACTTCGCAACACCCATGAAACGGGTCAATCTCCGATGAACAAAGCCAACATTTTCATGACGGCAAGCTGGGCAGGACTGGCTGGACTGTCGATTGCAGCGATCTCATTGCTCGTTGCGTTCCCTGAGCCTGCATTCCTGAGCGGAATGATCCTGGCGGTCTTGAGTTGTCTTGCCATGCTTTGGGCACGGAACGCGGACGAGTTCACGCTGGCCCTGTGGACTGCCGGCTCAAGTGTCGCGTTCGGCACGATGCTGCTCAGCTTCTTGGGCCTGCCAGCCGCAGAAGGCGTTTTCGACGGGGCTACAGGCGCAGAGCGAAAGCAAGACATTCCCGCATCCGTGCCCCCTGCTCTTGCAATCGTGGCCTTCTATATCGGCCTTTTCGCCAAGCGCGCATTCGGAGACGCATGATGCAACTCCTGCCCGGCAAGATGAGCGAAGGCGACCGCAATTTCGCCTTGAATCTGACATGGGTCGGCTTCGTCGGCTCCTGGGTGCTTCTGGCGGGAAAGCTGTTCGGCTTCAACCATGTCGTTGAAACGATTGTGGGCGGCGTTACGGCAGGCTCGATGATCGGCCTCGTGTTCTTCCAGCGGCAAGACGAATACGCACAGCGTCTCTACGCAGTCTCCGGAATATGGGCCTGCGCCGTCGTGGGATTGCTCCTGTTCGCAACCATGGTCGGTCTGGATCAACCCTATCGCGACGATCGAGCCTTTGAGCTGATTGTCGTCATCGTCTCCTTTCATACCGTCTTCGCCTTCCTTCGCCTGTGGGAGAGGAATTGATGCCGTACGACCCCAAAGCCGTTACGGAGGAAGAACGCTCAAATGCTTATCGCGCAATCTGGATCGGCGTGATCGGAGCGCCGATCCACTTGGCAAATGCGTTTCTTGGCTACGACTTCCTCCTGTTCGCGCTCGCGTGGGGCGCAACCATGACCGGGCTCGTCCTCGCCTCGTTCTCCTACACGACCGACGAATACATGAGGGGTCGGCTCGAGACATCGATGCGTTTCGCGATAGGAGCCCTCACGCTTTATTTGTTCGCCGCGTGGATCCTGAATGTTGCCGATATTGCCCACTCCGCCGGGTATGCGTTGGCGACTTCCGAAGCGGCCAGCACGGAGGCAGAGAGCGCCGCGTTCCTCACCGACGCACAAACTCTTGCCTCGATAATCGCGGCGGCCTTCTACGTAGGTTATGTCTACGAATGGGCGAAAGACCGGTTCGGCGGTTGATCCGATGAAGAACCGCCTCAAAGTCCTGCGCGCGGAACGCGACTGGAGCCAGGCCGAGCTGGCCGGACGGCTCGACGTGTCGCGCCAGGCCGTCAACGCGATCGAGACAGGCAAGCACGACCCTTCCCTACCGCTCGCATTCCGCATCGCGCGGCTTTTCGAGATGCCGATCGAGGAAATCTTCCATGACGAAGGATGAACTGATGGACGACACAGATTCGCCGCCAACATTCGCGAAGCATCTTCTTCACAGCGTGCTTTGGTCATTGCCCGTCACATTCACTCTGATCACCGGACTTCTCTCTGTCTTCGCCCTTCGCGATGCCGCAGGAGGTGAAGCGATGGATTGGCTGATCGGAATAGGGCTCATGATCGCCGCTGTGATCGGAGGCTACGTTTCATGGCGCACAATGCCCGATATGACGATGGGCGAACCCAACACCAGGAGAGGGAACAATATCCGCCTGCTCATCGGCGGGATTGTGGTCTTCGGCGTTACCCTTTCGGTAATCCTCAACATGGGAATCGAAGGCCGTCCAACGGTTGCAACGCTGTTTGGCAACGGCCCCCTACCTGGGACAACAGCTGCCGCGATTGCGGCCCTCTGGCTCATAGCCATGCCGCTTTTCATCATTTTTGGCCGTCGCAACGCGGATGAGCATGCTCTTCAAGCTGGAGACTTCGGTCTGGCGGTGGGCGCTCACTTCTTTACCTTGGTAACCCCCGCTTGGTGGAACGGAGCACGCGGCGGATTTCTGCCCGAGCCTGACGTGATGGTCATTTTCGTGGCCGTCCTGATTGTGACTGCCATCGCAAATCTATGGAAGAGGTTCGCATGACCGACCAATCCCGACCCGGCGAAGCTCGCAATCGCAAACGTCTCCGCAACCAGATTCTGTTCGTCGGATTTGCCAGCGTCATCGGTGGCTTCCTCGGCTTCATGACCGGTTACTACGACCAGGGCGAAGGCAACCTGTTCAATGGCGATTGGGAGGCGCTGTCGCTCGACCCTACTCTGTCGATCGCCCTGGCCGTTATGCTGACCTTCTCGCTTCTCGTCCTGCCACTGATCGGCTTTCGCATGATCGACGACTTTCAGCGCGAGCAGAACCTAGTCGCTTTTACTGCCGGCTGCCTTGGCGTTCTCAGCGGCTTCCCCGCTTGGGCATTGCTGTATGCTGGCGGGTTTGCGCCGCCCCCGCACGCGTTCGGCGTGTTCGCAATCGCATTTGTATCGATGGCGATCGGATTTGTGATCGCCCAGTTCAAAACCTGAATCCTCCACCCTCTCCGTTCAACCCACCGACACATTCGCTTGCTAGACCCCCAACGAAAGGACCTTCTTAATGAAATTCTCGAAACTTCTGGCCATCACTTCAGCGGCCAGCATCGCCTTGTTCGCGACCAACCCCGTCCTGGCCGACGATCACGCAACCGAAGCCGCCCAAACCACATCGGAAGGGCCGGCGCTTTGGAAAGTGGCCGATGAGGACACGACGATCTACCTCTTTGGCACGATCCACGCACTTCCCAAGGAGATCGAGTGGTTCGACGCGGAGATCGCCGAAGCGCTGACCTCTTCGCAAGCTGTCGTGACGGAAATCAAGATGGACCCCGGTAGCGAAGCCGCCATGCAGCAATTGGCGATCAGCAAGGGCCTCTTGCCCCCGGAAACGACTTTGCGGTCGCTGCTCACACCGGAACAGACCGCAAGCTACGAAACGGCTATGACGAAACTCGGCCTCCCTGCCGAAGCTTTCGATCGGCTCGAACCTTGGATGGCCGCGCTTTCGCTGACGATGCTACCCTTGATGCAGCAGGGCTACTCTCCCGATGCCGGGGTCGACAAGGTGATCCTCAGCAAGGCCGGAGACAAGGAACAACAAGCGCTCGAAACGGCCGAATTCCAGATCGGCATCTTCGACGGCCTGCCACAGGAATCGCAAATTACGTTCATGATGGAAGCCGCCGAAGGGATCGATGAAGTCAAAGGCGTACTGGACAAGATGGTCGCCGAATGGATCGAAGGCGACGCCGATGCCCTGGCTGCAATCATGAACGAAGGCATGACCGATCCGATGGTGGCGGAGAAGCTTCTGTACGAGCGTAACAAGAATTGGGCGGAGTGGATCGATACCCGGCTCGACTCTCCCGGGACGATTTTCATCGCAGTTGGCGCAGGCCACCTCGCAGGCGAAAAGAGCGTGCAGGATTACCTCGCCGAACGCGGCATCGCGACTGACCGCGTCCAGTAATCATGTTGAGGGGCGCCAACGCTTCTGGGCTTCGTATTCCGAATGCCAAAGAAGGCTTGGCGCTCCTTGCGCTCGCGACATTCGCACTGGCCGGTTGCGCCGAGCAGCCAAGCGAGCCTGAACCCGGCACGAATCCCCCCCTCTATGAGATTGCCAATGAAACTGGTGCCATCGAGGGGTGGATGCTGGGTACTATTCACGCCCTCCCCAACCGTGTCGAATGGCGCACCGAGACGATCGACCGTGTGATCGAAGAGGCTGACTTCCTGGTGGTCGAAATCGCCGATCTCGACGACGAACAAGCTCTAGCCGACATCTATGCCGAACTCGCGATCTCTCCCGATCTTCCGCCTTTGGCGCAGCGGCTCCCACCCAGCCATCGTCCTGCCCTGTCACAGCTGATCGAACGGTCGGGCCTCGACGCGGAGCGATTCCGGACGACGGAAACATGGGCTGCGGCTCTGGCACTCGCTCAAGTCGACGCACAGGACGATCCGCGAAATGGCGTGGACAGGGCCGCAATCCAGGCCTTCAGAGGGCGCGACATCCAGGAGTTCGAAGGCGCCGTGGTGCAGCTTTCCATTTTCGACACGCTGCCCGAAGGCGAACAGCGCGATCTACTTGCCGGGGTAGTGATCGAGGCTCGGTCCGCGCGCGAAAATCCCGGTAAGCTGCGCGACGCATGGCTCAAGGGCGATTTGGAGGAACTCGAAAGGGCAACCACAACCGGGATAATGGCCGATCCCGAATTGCGCGATGCCCTGTTGGTGAAACGCAACGAAGCATGGACCGGGAAACTCTCGGCCATGTTGAGGGACGACAGGAAACCGTTGGTGGCCGTCGGCGCGGCGCACCTCGTTGGTGATGACAGCTTGCCAGCGTTGCTCGAACGACGCGGTTACAGCGTCAGGCGGATAGGCCGATAATCGCTTGCCATAGGCGAGCGCGCACTGTAACGGGCCGCGCTTCGGTGTCTTGGTCATCCCTGGAGGCGGGCACCGGCTGACAACTCTAACATACGCATTCGAAAGGTAGCACTATGAGCGACGCTCTGACACTGCCGGCCGAGGCGCGCGAACGGGCTGGCAAGGGAGCCTCCCGAGCACTTCGCCGCGAAGGTCGGATTCCCGCCGTGATTTACGGCGGCAAGGAAGAACCCACCCCGATCCACGTCGAGGAGAAGGAACTGACCCGTCAACTGATGACCGGCCATTTCATGAACTCGATCGTCAATATCGAAATCGGCGGTGAGAGCGTGCGCACGCTCCCCAAAGACGTTGCGCTTCACCCGGTGACCGATCGCCCGACGCACGCCGACTTTCTGCGCCTGTCGAAAGACGCCAAGGTCGAAGTCTCGATCCCGGTTGTGTTCACCAACGAAGAAGACTCGCCCGGTCTCAAGAAGGGCGGCGTGCTCAACGTGGTTCGCCACGAAGTCGACCTTGTTTGTGCTGCCGACAAGATCCCAGGAGAGATCGAGATCGACGTCACCGGCAAGGAAGTGGGCGACTCGATTCACATCAGCGAAGTGAACCTGCCCGAAGGCAGCGAAAGCGCGATTACCGACCGTGACTACACGATCGCTACGCTGGTCGCGCCGTCGGCGCTCAAGAAGAGCGAAGGTGCGGAAGGCGAAGAGGCTGAAGGCGAAGAAGTCGCAGCCGATGAAGTCGAAGCGACCGCTCAGAAGGGTGACGAAGAGGAAGGCGGCGAAGGCGAATAAGCCTGCGCTTCATCTTCTCGTTGATATCACCAAGACGGCGGGCACCCAACGGTGTCCGCCGTTTTTCGTTTCATAGTCCGATCAGGTGTCACCGCCTTTACATGCAACACAATTGTTGCATAAAGAGGTATGGGCGTTCCGTTCGATCCGAAACTCAGCAAGTTATTTCGCGCACTCGGTGACGATACCCGGCTGCTGATTATGGAACAGCTGCGGCAACGCAACGATCAGAGCTTGTTCGAGTTGTGCGCACGACTGATCGAAGAGCATGACATCACGCTCACTCGCCAGGCCATTACCCGGCACCTGAACACGCTCGAAGAAGCGCACCTCATCACCACGGCATGGCGCGGGCGAACCAAGGTTCATTCGCTCACCGCCGATTCCTTCGAAGAGACCATCAACCCGTGGCTCCAACCATTTTTCAAGGGAGACGTTGAATGAAGATGTACGGCAAAAGCGTGATGGTCGAGGACCAGCAGAAGGCGCTGGCTTTCTACACCGAAACGCTGGGTTTCAAGATCAAGCACAACATCCCGCTGGGGGAGCACTACTGGATCACGCTGGTATCCGAAGAAGAGCCTGAGGGCACCGAACTCCTGCTCGAGCCGAACGAATATCCCAAGGCGCGCGCGCTGCAGGAAGCGTTGATGGAAGACGGTATTCCCTGGACCGCCTTCAGCGTCGACGACATCGATGCCGAAGTGGCCGAGCTCGAAGCGAAAGGCGTAAGGTTCACGCAGCCACCGATGAAAGCCGGCGACGCCACGATGGCGGTTTTCGACGACACGTGCGGCAATCTCATCCAGATTGTCGAATTGCACACCTGACAAACGCGAAGGCGATTGAAACTGCCCCTCGCAATTCGCGGCGGTCGAAGCTAACGCGCGCCCATGCAAATCTGGGTCGGCCTCGGAAATCCTGGACCAAGCTACGCGCTTCACCGGCACAATGTCGGCTTCATGGCGCTCGACGTCATTGCCGAGATGCACGGATTTGGAAGCGTTCAGAAGAAGTTTCAGGGATGGGTGCAGGAAGGACGGATCGGCAACGAGAAGATCCTGCTTCTGAAACCTGCGACATTCATGAACGAGAGCGGGCGGAGCGTCGGCGAAGCCATGCGGTTTTACAAGCTCGATCTGTCAGCCCTCACAGTCTTTCATGACGAGCTCGACCTCGCGCCGTTCAAGGTCAAGGTTAAGCAAGGCGGCGGCACGGCCGGCCACAATGGCCTGCGCTCGATCGACAAGCATCTCGGAGCCGAATTCCGGCGTGTGCGCATCGGCATCGGTCATCCGGGACACAAGGAGCGGGTCACCGGGCACGTGCTCGGCAATTACGCCAAGGCCGAACAGGACGAGCTCGCCGCCATGCTCGGTGCGATCGGGGCCGAAGCCGAATGGCTTGCGGACGGAGACGATCCGCGTTTCATGAGCGACGTGGCGCTGCGCATGCAGTGAAGAATCCCTATGAAGAATTGAAGACCATGTCGGTCGCCGAAATCCGCACCGGTCTCGGCGCGCAAGCCTTCCTGTTCGTGGCCATCGGCCTTGCATTATGGACCGTGTCGGGCAGGCAATTCTTCGACTTCCTAGCTTTCTCGATCGAGGATGTCGGGCTCGGAATCGCGCTGGGTATCGGCTTGATCACTATCGCCGCACTCTTCTTTCACCGCTTACCCAGTGTTTCGGAAAAGCTTGTGCGGCTCCAGGCTCGAAATTTCGCGTTCCTCGAAAAGCGCCTTTCTATGCCAACCATCGTCTTCATGTCGCTTTGTGCGGGCGTCGGAGAGGAGGCGCTGTTTCGCGGCGGTCTCCAGACCCTCTTGTCGGATTATACCCCCATCCCGCTTGCAATCTTCGTGGCGAGCTTTGCCTTCATGCTCATTCATTTCGCAAAGCCGCTGATCGCGTTGATTATCCTCTTAATCGGCTCGTTCTTCGGATTGGCCTATTGGTGGACCGGAAGCCTCCTCGCCGTCATGCTCGGTCACGCGATATACGACGTCTATGCATTCTGGCATTTGCAGCGCGAGATGCATCGGCTGGACGTATTCGTGCGCGAAGAAGCGGACACGGGCGCCCAACTTCCGGAAAGGTAGATCGTGCAGCGGATCATGATCATCGGGCCTTGCGGTGCAGGCAAATCGACCGGCGCGCATCAGGTCGCGCGCCTTTTCGACCTCCCCTTGACCCATATGGACAAACTCAACTGGAAGCCGGGGTGGGTTGAATCCGAAAGCGAGGAGTTGCGCGCGAAGGTCGCCGCGGCTGCGGCGCAGGATCGATGGGTGATCGAAGGCAATTACGGTGGAACAATGGAACTCCGCCTGCCTCGTGCCGATTTGATCCTCTATCTCGACTATCCGATCCGCTGTGCCTGTTCCGCATAGTCAAGCGTTACGTACAATATCGCGGACGCACTCGGCCCGATCTATCGGATGGATGCAACGAGCGGCTCGACCCTGCATTCCTGTGGTATGTTGCACGATGGAACCACGGACCGCGTCAGCGAACGGAAGCAAAACTGGTTGGGCACGAGGATCGACTTGTCCGACTGAACGGACCGACGCAGCTCGAAGACTGGCTCGCCGCCCAAACTGGTTAATCATGCTTTCACGAATTGCTCCAATTCGAAACACCCCTTCTATCGCCGCAAGACTCCCTCAGATTAGCTGATACCCCCAACCTCGAATTTCAGCCTTCATATGCGTTGAACCAGTAGGGGTTTTCAAAATCATGCGTCGTTTCAATGTCATTCCCGTTTTGCTCGCCTTCACCATGGTGGGCGCATCACTCACTGCGCCTGCGCAGGCTCTCAAGCCTCCGCCGAAGGACACGCCGCCGACCGGTTCGAGCAGTTCCGGCGGCGGAACGCCGGTCCCCGAGCCGTCTAGCCTTGTTCTGTTCGGCGCCGGTGCAGCGGCTTTCATGATGGCAAAACGTCGCAAGCAAACCCGCGACTGACACATAACGGTCTTACCCGGGCACCTTCTGCGTGGTGCATACAGGGCGCGTCTCCATCCTGGTCCGGAGGCGCGCCCTTTCCGTTTCAATCGCGTTGGATCTCGGTTGGGTCGGTGCTATCTTCATCGCATGACCCAAGTAAATCGACGCACGCTCCTGGCTGGGGCTGCCGCAACCGGCGCCCTCGCCGCAACAGCCACATTCGCTCAGCCCGACATGGTTCGGTCCGATCCCAACCTCAGAGGCAAGAGCATCCTCATCACCGGATGTTCGACCGGGTTCGGTCGCTTGGCTGCCGAACATTTCGCAAGGCTTGGCGCAAAAGTGTTTGCCACCATGCGCCGCACACCTCGCCCGGAATCTGAAGAACTCATCGCTCTCGCAGAGCGCGACAATCTCGACATTCACGTTGTGCGGCTCGACGTCCTGTACCAGTACGAAATCGACGATGCGATCGCCTATGCCGAGAAAGCGGCAGGCGGGGCAATCGATGTCCTGGTCAACAATGCCGGAATATCCTTCGGAGGTCCGATCGAGATTCAGGACCTCGAAGCCACCCAACTCACCTTTGACACCAACGTATTCGGTCCGCAACGGATGATCCGCGCGGTCCTGCCCGCGATGCGCAAGGCGAAATCGGGGCTGATCATCAATGTGTCGTCGCAATTGGGCCGGGTGAATACTGACCGTAAGACGGCGCGATCACCCGGCCCAATTGCGACGACACATTGATGATCAGCCCCGATTTC
>JASJDE010000141.1 GCA_030065195.1 Erythrobacter sp.
GCGTTCGAAATGACCGTCATCGATCTGCCGCGCAACATGCTGATCAACTTCCCGCACCTGCTGACGGATGTGAACCTTGTCGTTCTGGCATGCGAATTCACGCTGGCTTCGGCGCGCGACACGATCCGCATCCTGTCTTGGCTCAAAGCGAACGCCGCGCACGCTCATCCGATGATCGTCGCCAACAAGGCGCAGCCGAATGTTGCCGAGATCAGCAAGTCCGATTTCGAAGCCTCGATCGAGCGCAAGGTCGACTTCGTCGTGCCTTATGACGTCAAGGCGGCTTCGAACGCGGCCAAGCTGGGCCAGGTGTTTGTCGATGCCAATTCATCGAGCAAGGCAACTGCAGCGATCAAGCAAATCGGCGAACGCATCATGGGCGCGAGCGAAGAGGACGATCTGTCTTCCGTGACCGAAGAGAAGAAGTCGCTGCTCGGCGGGTTCGATCTCAAGTCGCTGCTGCCCAAGAAGGACAAGGCTGAAGCGGAACCGGCTGAATAGGGGTGTCGCATGGCGAGCGGCGGATTATCGCCGCTCGCCAACCCGACCGCCCATCCTCAGCCCCGTAACACGACGATTAAGCAGGACCGACACCAATGGATATGTTCCAGACCCTGATCATTTCGATCGCGATCTTCGCCGTGATTGTCGTTCTTTACCTGCTGCTGGACAGCGGTGGAGCGGGAAAGGCGCAGAAACGTCGCCTTGAATCCCTGGTCCATCGCCACTCGGAAAGTATGGACGCGAAGGTCGAATCCCAATTCAAGAAGGCGATCGCGGCTCGCAAACCGAAAACGCACAAGGTGGCAGGCTCGGGATCGCGTCTCGAAGCGCTGGAAAACCGGCTCGACCGGACCGGCAAGTCGTGGACTGTCTCGCAATATATCTACGCATCGCTCGGCCTCGCCCTTGCGATCGCTGTCTTGATCTACATCCAGTCGGGCGCAGCTCTATTGGCACTTGGCGTGGGCGTCCTGATCGGGGCGGGTATTCCGCACCTGGTCGTGGGTTTCTTCATCAGCAAGCGCACCGCCGACTTCAACTCGAAGTTTCCAGACGGGATCGAGCTGCTCGTTCGCGGATTGCGCTCCGGCCTGCCCGTTACTGAAACGCTGGCTGTGGTCGCTCAGGAAGTGCCCGGCCCTGTGGGCGTGGAATTCAAAGGCATCGTCGAACGCATCAAGATCGGCAAGACGATGGAAGATTCGCTCCAGGATACAGCCGACCGCCTCGGCATCCCGGAATTCAACTTCTTCTGTATTACACTGGCGATTCAACGCGAAACCGGTGGTAACCTCGCCGAGACGCTGTCGAACCTTGCCGACGTGCTGCGCAAGCGCGGACAGATGAAGCTCAAGATCAAAGCGATGAGTTCGGAATCCAAGGCATCGGCTTACATCGTCGGCGCGCTTCCCTTCATCGTCTTCGCCATGATCTGGTGGATCAATCCGGGCTATATCGGCGGATTCTTCACCGACGATCGCCTGATCGTGACCGGCCTCGGCGGCCTTGTCTGGATGGGCATCGGCGTCGGCATCATGGCCAAAATGGTCAGCTTCGAAATCTAAGCGGGGATTGGATTAGATATGGTACTCGATCAACCCGCAGGCCCAACGCTCCTCGGATTTGACGTTGTGATGGTCGGCACTGTGCTGGCCGGGATGGCCGCCTTTGCCGTGATCATGGCGATCTACGCCGCGGTCACCATCAAGGATCCGATGGCCAAGCGCGTCGAAGCGCTCAACCAACGCCGCGAGCAATTGAAAGCCGGTATCATCACCGGCGGGACCAAGAAACGTGCGAGCCTGGTTCGCAAGTCCGACACCACCGACAAGGTGAAGGACCAACTCGGCAAGATGAAGGTCTTGCAGCAGAGCCAGCTCGAAGCGGTCCAGCAGAAGCTGGCCCACGCCGGCTATCGCAACAAGGAACTCGCCGTTCTGATCATTGGCCTGCGCGCCGTCTTGCCGGTGGTTCTCGGCATTGTCGGTTTCCTTGCGATCTACGTGATCAACATCTTCCCGGAATGGGGGCCGATGTATCGCCTGGGCGCCGTCGCAACCCTGATCGGCCTTGGATACAAGGGCCCGGAGCTGTTCCTCAGCAACAAGGCCTCCAAGCGCACCGCGGAGATCCAGAAAGGCTTGCCCGACGCGCTCGATCTGCTTGTGATTTGTGCGGAAGCCGGTCTTACCGTCGACGCATCGTTCAATCGCGTGGCCAAGGAACTGGGCCGTGCCTATCCCGAACTCGGCGACGAATTCGCGCTGACCGCTATCGAACTCTCGTTCCTCAACGAACGTCGCCAGGCGTTCAACAACCTCGCCTATCGCGTCGATCTCGAAGCGGTCAAAGGCGTGGTGACCACCATGGTGCAGACCGAACGCTACGGGACGCCGCTCGCCAGCGCCCTGCGCGTGCTATCGGCAGAATTCCGCAACGAGCGCATGATGCGCGCCGAAGAGAAAGCCGCGCGTCTGCCGGCGATCATGACGGTACCGCTGATCCTGTTCATCTTGCCGGTGCTGTTCATCGTCATTCTCGGCCCGGCAGCCTGCTCGATCAACGACGCGCTGCTAAGCGACTAACCCTGGACGGGACACAAGCGCGCGGCTGGTTGTGGGGAAACCCCGCCAGCCGCGCGTTTTGCGTTCCGCCTTCTAGCCCTCGGCGAGATCCGCCGCCCGCGCGCGCATCCTTTCCAACAGCGATCGGAATTGCGCCTGTTCCTGCGGATCGAAGCCATCGAACAGGTCGCGCTCGGTCTGGAGCGCGAGCGGCATCACTTCTTGGTGGATCGCCCTGCCCTCGCCCGTCAGTTCGAGCAGGTGCGAGCGCCCGTCGCGCGCGTTCGGAGCCCGCGCCACCAGCCGGCGCTCTTCGAGCACCTTGCACGCGCGGTTGACCGCAACCTTGTCCATCAGGGTCGCTTCCGTGAGATCGCGTTGCGTCGCCGCCCCGGCATCGCCGAGCACCGCCATCACCCGCCATTCCGGAATCTTGAGGGCGAAACGCTTGCGATATCGTGCCGATATGAGCTCGCTGACCGCGTTGGACGCAACCGACAGCTGGTACGGCAGGAATTCGGCAAGCTGTCCCGCGCCTGCTGCGTTGTTATCGTTCGTGGCACTTGTCATGGAACTGGTTTCTCATGAAACCATCACGCATTGCAAGTTTGGGTCGCCCTATTCGTAACCGCGCTGCTCCCACCACGGATAGAAGTCGGGCATGTCCTCTGTAACCTTGCCGGGATAGACCGGCCTGCGCTTGTCGAGGAAACTCGCGATACCTTCTTGCGCATCGGCGCCGCGCGACAGGCGGTAGATAGCCCGGCTATCGATCTTGTGCGCTTCCATGGGATGATCGGCACTCATCAACCGCCACATCATCGCCCGCGTCATCGCTACCGAAATCGCCGATGTGTTCTCGGCGATCTCGCCGGCAAGGCCGCGCGCGGCGTCCGTCAAATCTTCAGGAGCGTGGGTCGATCGCACCAGCCCGCCCGCCTTGGCTTCAGCGGCGTCGAACACCCGGCCCGAATAGCACCATTCGAGCGCCTGGCTGATCCCGACGATGCGCGGAAGGAACCAGCTCGATGCGGCCTCCGGTACTATGCCGCGCCGGGCAAAGACGAAGCCGTAGCGTGCGGTATCGGAGGCAAGGCGAATATCCATCGCCAGCTGCATCGTCGCACCGACGCCGACGGCGACGCCGTTACACGCTGAAATCAGGGGTTTTTTCGATTCGAACAGCCGCAAGGTCAGCAGCCCTCCGCCGTCGCGCACCTTGGGATCGGACAGGTCCTCCACCTCGGTCGGATCGGAGAACACATGCCCCCCGCCCTCCGGCGTCAGGTCCGCCCCGGCACAAAAGGCGCGATCCCCGCTCCCGGTGAAGATCACCGCCCGCACGGCGTCGTCGGCGTCGATATCGTCCATCGCGGCCATGATCTCCTGCCCCATCGTCCTGGTGTAGGCGTTCATCTTCTCCGGCCGGTTGAGCGTGATTGTGGCGATGCCGTCGGTCTTGTCGACGAGGATCTGCGTGGTTTCAGTCAAGTACTCACTCCATTCGAGGGGCCCGCCATCGCGAGACATGGACCGCATGTTACACGGTCCTGGAAGGGAAAGACCTGTCTCTCCCACCGTCGGTCCATACAAGCACTTTGGCGTGAAATGGCAGGCGTTGTCATGGGTGAAATCGATAGGGCAACGCAGGGGAAGTAGGAAAGCTCCCCAGCGGCTCGGAGCGTTCGACACCCCAGTTACTGGGGTGCCAACCCGGCCTGACCCAGGGTTTGCTCGCACCCGCCCACGGAACAGAAGCCGACAAGGATGTGCCCAATGCCGAGAAGATCGATGTAATTGGGCACATTGACCAGGCCCGATCCGCCGGAGACCCCCGGTCCCGTGTTGGGATCCGTCCAGCACAGGCTGTCGCTATCGTTGCAGCCATCGTCATTCTCGTCGGGGTTGGGCGGACCGCGGCCGACCGCTTCGCCGTTGCGGCCCGCGCACAGCAACATGGGTTGATCGTTCGGACCCGGCACCGTGGCGCATTTGCCTTCCGTGATGATCTGCACGGGATCGTTGACCGCAGCGAGACATTGCAGCGCATCGCGCTCCCCGCAGATCGCGTCGTTTTGCCACAATATTCCGGGGCCGTTGTTCCCGGCAACGCAAGCCGGCGAACCCACACCCAGATTACCGATACCCCCGTCGGGTGACACCGGCTCGGAAGTTCCCGAAGACGTCCGCAGATTGGGCAATTCGTCCTCGTAATCCTCCTTGTTGTCCGATTGATTGATCGCATCGCGCAGATTTTCGACAGCGTTTTCCCAACTCGATGATGCGTCCTCCAGCGCCTGTGCATCGCCAGTAGAACGCGCGACCTCAATTTCGATCATGTCCTGCATTACATCCTTGGCCGCATCGATGACTGCCTGGTCCGGACCGCCTTCCTGATTTGCAGCCGTGTCCCTAACGCGGATGGTGGCGGACCCAATCCTCCCGGTTTCCCGACTGCTCGGTGCCCTCGCCGCTCTGGGAGCTTGCGTGGGCGTGGCCGTCGGCGACACGCTTGGGGATGGAGTGGGTGTCGGAGTTGGTGTCGGCGTATCATCGACCACAGGACCCGGCCCGCTATCCGCTGAGCACTGTTCGGGCAGGATGCCTTGGGCAAAATCGTTCAGATCCACCTGGCCCAGATCCGTCACATCATTGGGTCGCTGCCCGGGGAAGCTGAAGCCGCGTCCTCCGCCGATGGTCCCACCGTTGCCGTCGCTGACCTCGCCCAGACAAACGCGGAACGCCTCATGGTTCTGATCGCGAATGGCCTCGTCGAAACAGGGATTGTCGGTCAGGTTCGTGCGATCGAGCGTGAGGCCGTTATTGGGGTCAACATAGACCCGCGTCCGAATGAGATTGCCGTCGGTCACATAGCTGGTGTTGATGACATAGCCCTGACCATTGGTGAGCTCGAGCCTCGTAAAGCGCTCGCGGCCTTCGGGATCGATGCTGTTGAAGCTGTAGGACACGCTTGCGTCCCTCGGGTTGATTGCATAGCCATCGCCAAGCTCGATCAGTCCGGGATGGAAGAACAGGGCCGCCGGAATGGGCGCGCGCCGCGCTGCCGAAAGATTGTCTGCTGGGAAAAAAGCCTCTCCGGCGTTGGCAATTGTGAATTCGGGCGGACCGCTATCCGAAAGTTCGGGTTCGGGTTCGCTCGACTGTCGATTGAAGAAGAAAAAGAGCCCCGCGATTGCCGCCACTAAAACTAATGCTATTACAATATTCCTCACCATTATTCCTCACGATCAGCCAGAGCTTCTCTATTCTTGAGTGACTTTATTGATCGCGAAATCTCTTTAATTGTACCTTTTCGTCAGTATTCGATCCATCTTATCGAAAGGCATTTCCAGATTGCTTCGATTAAGCTCGCTAGCGGTCTGGAGGGGGCACGCGTGGCTGTGAGCCGACCAGTGTGGAATGCGACACGGATGCAAGACCGGTCGAGTGGACAGGTGCATTTCTCGCATTTCCGCCTCGACTCCCAATGTGAACTAGGGCTCGGTCAGTCCCGCCAGGCTGGGATCTGGCGAAGGCGCAACAGCCTCTCCAACGGCCGGTTCGCTTTCCTGTCCGAACACCTTCTGATCGGGCAGGAAGGGAGCGATCAGTAGGCCCGCCATGGTCATCGGGTAATTCGGTGCGGTCCCGATACCGATCCGATCGTGCGGGCGCTCTCCCTTCACTTTGTGAAAGGTGCCGAACAGGATGTCCCAAACGATAAACTCTCCGCCATAGTTGGAATCGCCCACGTCCTTGTTGGGATAGTGGTGGTAGCGATGGTTGTCTCCGATCGAGAAGATGTATTCCCAGAAGCCAAGCTTGAGATCGATATTGGAATGCTGGAAGATTCCGATGCTCAGCTGCATGAAGATCGAGACCATGATGATTTCTGCGGAAGGCTGGAGGAGCGCAAACGGGAGGACATAGAAAAACGCCTGCCCCACGACCTCGACCGGGTGACTGCGGATCCCGTTCAACCAGTAGAGCCTTTTCACCGAATGATGCGTGGCGTGGAACCGCCACAGGAATGCGTTCTCGTGCATGGCCCGGTGGAGCCAGTAGCGGAAGAAGTCCTTGATAAGGATGAACAGCAGCACCTGGACCACTCCCGGTAACTGGCTCGGCCACAATCCGTGTCCGTATGGCTCGAGGAATTCGACCAGATTGACCACGAACAGAGCAGCCATCAGATACTTGGCAAAGCCATTCCAGAATGCGCCCGACACGAGCATCATGATGTCGACCGACATGTCGTTGTCGCCTTCCAGCCAGTTGCGGCTGAACGGCATCAACCGCTCGAGGATAGCCGCATACAGGCCCTTGAACCCGAACACCGCCGCTATGACCGCGATGGACTCGAACGTCGCCCCGCGCGACGCCATTTCAAATGCGATGAAGAACGACACCGTGATCGTCAGCGGAAAGATCGCGTGCTGCAGGACAGTCCTGAGCCTCGTCCCTTCAAGCCAGAAGGACACGGTATCGAGGCGCCGCAGGAACCACATGAATGGCATCACGATCAGGACGCTGCCGATCGCTTCCAGGATGTTGAGCGGTAGCCCTGCCCACCGCTCCAGCTTGCGGGCAATCGGTGCAGAAACGGGCAGTGGCTTGTTTGAAGGAAGCAGAATCGTGCTTTCGCGCATCGCGAAACCTCATTGTTTAATGAACACGTTCACTTTATTGTCTTCGTTGCCCCTGTCAAGGAGAGCCAGGCTTCTCTAGGGAAGGAGCGCAGCCCGACTGGAACATTGAGCGATCGCCATGCCGAGACCGTCAATCACACCGGAAAAGCGAGCGAAAATGCGCGCCCATGTGCGAGAGGCTCTGTTGCGCATCGCCCGCGAGCGCGGATTTGCGCTGAGCGATTCGCGCGCCTGGTCGAAGATCACGATCCGCGACGTGATCAAGGAAGCCGGCATCTCGATCGGAACGTTCTACAAGTATTTCGAGGATCGAGCGGACCTGGCGAGCACATTGTGGGCGGAGCCCGTTGGAAGGCTCCGCGACACATTGCAGGACGCGTACGATGCGGCGACCGATCCCGTTCAGAAAGTGCGAGTCCTGCTTGAGGGCTACGCGACATTCGCGACCGAGAATGCTCGCTTCTACAAGAACGTGTTCCTACTGGTCCGGCCCGAAGACCAGCCCGTCGAACCGTCGATCGATCTCGCCAGCGAGAGCTTCTTCGCGAATCTGGTCGAGGCATTCGAGGAAGGGCAGCGGCAAGGCCGCTTCCGTTCCTTCGATCCGCACTCGATGGCGCAGCTATTCTGGTCGGCGCTCCACGGAAGCCTGGTGCTGCCGGTGAACCTCTATCGCCACAAATTCGATGGTCCCGAGATCCTGAGCGGGCAGATGATCGAGGAGCTGCTCGATAGCATCGCGCAGCGTGACTAGGCGCGCCTAGAAATTTTCGCCGGTATCGCCCGCCATCGGCCGAGTTCGATCGGTTGTCGCGCGAGATCGACGCAGTTCACCAGATCGGCGCGGCGACCGGCGAACAGGAGCCCTGAATTCCAAACCGCCCCAAACAGGAAAGCCCCCGCTGCTCGATAGCTGCGGGGGCTCCCTCAATTCCGAGTCAGTGCAACAACGCGGCGCGTTGCGACCAGCCCTTGCCCTAGCGAGGGGCCATCCGGATCGCGCCGTCGAGGCGCACGTCTTCGCCGTTGAAGTAGCCGGTCTCGATCATGCACATCGCAAGGTTTGCATATTCTTCCGGATAGCCGAGGCGCTTGGGGAACGGCACCGATGCGGCCAGCGCTTCCTTCACCTGCGGCGGGGCGGCGTTCATCAGCGGGGTGTTGAAGATGCCCGGCAGGATCGTGTTCACGCGGATTCCTTCGCGCATCAGGTCGCGCGCGATCGGCAGCGTCATACCAACCACGCCGCCCTTCGACGCGGAATAGGCCGCCTGACCCATCTGGCCGTCCTCGGCGGCAACCGACGCAGTGTTGACGATAGCACCGCGATCGCCTTCGTCGGTGAGCGGATCGAGGCTCATCATGCCCGCGGCTGATTTGGCAATGCAGCGGAACGTGCCGATCAGGTTGACCTGGATCACGAAATCGAACGCGCTGATCGGGAAGTGCTTGATCTCGCCGGTCTGCTTGTCGCGGCTGGCGGTCTTGATCGCGTTGCCGATCCCGGCGCAGTTGACGAGGATGCGCTCCTGCCCGTGCGCTTCGCGCGCTTTGGCAAAACCGGCATCTACGTCATCGTCGCTGGTCACGTTGACCTTGCAGAACACGCCGCCGATTTCCTCGGCCATGGCATTGCCCTTCTCTTCATTCATGTCGAAGATGGCGACCTTCGCGCCTTTTGCGGCAAGTGCGCGGGCAGTGGCTGCGCCGAGGCCCGATGCCCCACCGGTGACGACCGCGGGCGTGTTGGCTGAAACTTCCATTGAAAAATCCTCTCAATTCATACGTCATCCCAGCGAAAGCTGGGATCTAAAGCGGAAAAAG
>JASJDE010000020.1 GCA_030065195.1 Erythrobacter sp.
ACGATCGAACGGATCGGCCCGCACCAGAGCCGCAGCGTTTCCGGCCAGCTGCAAATCCCGCTGACCGAAGTTCAGGCGATCAGGCAGGGACAGAAGCCGATCTTCATACCCTTGCTGCGCTTCACGACGTCGTCCGCAGCTCCGGCGATCGTGACATGCAGCAAGGGTATGAAGATCGGCTTCTGTCCCTGCCTGATCGCCTGAACTTCGGTCAGCGGGATTTGCAGCTGGCCGGAAACGCTGCGGCTCTGGTGCGGGCCGATCCGTTCGATCGTCTCGACCGGCTGGCCCGCCCCAAGCGAAGGCGCGTTGCTCTCACCCCGCTGGGCGCAGGTTAGCTGTGCTGTGACCGCGAGATCGCGTGCCGCAGTGCCCGAACGGTTGGCAATGTTGAGCCGGTAGTCGAGCATGAACATCATCACGCTGCGGCTCGCGCCGACGATTTCCAGCGAAAGGTCGATGTGGAGCGGTTCGGGCGTCAGCTGCGGCGGGATCGGCGTACCGGGTTCGGGCCGCAACTGCGTGGCGGCAATCGAATTGCGAACCCCGGCGGCGAGCGCGGGAGCTTCGAGAGCGTCGGGCTGCGAAGCGAGCCGCCGGCGCAACCACACCCACCCGGCAGCGCCAGCCAGTAGCACCAGCAGCACGGCCGCAATTGCGAGAGTGCGCGTCTCGGAAAGGAATTCGCCGACACTGTCGAGGATCCCGTCAATCCCGCCCTCATTGGATTGTCGCGAAGCATCGTCCGGCAATCCGGTTTCGCTTCCCGGTTGATCGACAGTGTACCAATCGTCAGGTCCCACGCTGGGAAGGGTGTCGATCGAAGGTTCGGGAACGGGCGTGGCGCCCGTTGTAGTCGGCCCGTCGCGCAATTGCGGAACGGGTGACGGGGCAGCGGTTGATGGCGTCCGGCGCGAAGGTTGGGAAACGGTCGGTTGCTCCGTCGCCGACGCCTGCGGCAGCGTTTCCCCCTGCGAAGGAGCATTCTCGGTCGTTTCAGCGGCTTCATTCTCAGCGGGAGCGGGTGGCGGCGACGGGCTGGGGGTCGGCGTTGGTGCCGGGCTCGATCCGGCTTCCGGGATTATCCGCGGGGCGATGGGTACGCCGGCGCGTTCGTCTACCGGCCCCTGCGGGACAGGTGTCGGAGTGGGCGTCGGGTCGGGTAATTGGAAACTGCCCGGGGAGCCTTGAGCGAGCGCCGCGACCGGCATCGAAACGGCGCAGGCCAGTGCCACCGCCAACCATGGGCGGGAAAATGGGGACGAGGCGGAGTGGGTTGGCACGCTGTTCGTTCAGGCTTGATCACTGGGTCGGGTACAGTCAGCACATAGATATCATATGCCGCGCGTCCAGTTCCTCGCTTGCAACCGTGCTGCTTTCGCGGCAACAGCGCGGCATGGAAACCACACCTGAAAACGACCTGAATCCGGCATTCTTGGGCAAAGACAGCGCGTTGCCCGTTTCACCCGAAGAAGCCCGGTTGGACTACGTGCCCAATCCGCGCAAGGGCACGCTTTATCTCGTGCGCTTCGTTTCGCCCGAATTCACTTCGCTTTGCCCGGTAACGAACCAGCCCGATTTCGCGCATATCGTGATCGACTATGCGCCCGGCGACACGATCGTCGAATCCAAGAGCCTGAAGCTGTTTCTCGGCAGTTTTCGCAATCACAACGGTTTTCACGAGGATGTGACCGTCGGGATCGGGCAGCGTTTGGCGCAGGAAATGCAGCCGCGGTGGCTGCGGATCGGGGGCTACTGGTATCCGCGCGGAGGCATCCCCATAGACGTGTTCTGGCAGACCGGGGCGCCTCCAAGCGACTTGTGGTTGCCCGATCAGGGCGTTGCACCCTATCGTGGGCGTGGCTGATAGGTCACGAACCCGGCAAAACAGTCGCTTAGGCCGGGATATTTCGTAACATTTCGCCGCAAATCCCTTTTCATTCCGTCGCAATATTGTATCGGTACGTCTCGGAGCGACAGGGGGATTCCGTGCAAATTCTTGCACGTCCGATCTTCCTCAAAAAGAATTCTGTTTCAACGCCACCAAGGGGCTCTTCATGACCATCTCCTCTTCCACCAAGTTCCGCGCCATTGGCGGCGCGTCGGTGCTCGCAATTGCTACCGGGTTTTCAGCGACCGCAGCGGCACAAGTCGTTACGCAGCCGGTCAATGCGGTTCCGACACCGACCATTCCGACCGCGCCGGCCAACGTTGAAGAGTGCGCCCTCGTTACGAACCCATTGCCGCCGCAGGTTGTCTGTGCGCCGGGCACCGATCCTGACGGTTTCGATGAAGACTTCAACAGCATCGATCTGATCGTCGAAGCCGGTTCGCAAGTTCAGGGCGAGATCGAACTGCTGGTCGGTGTGAACGCGACGATTGATGGCGACATTGTGATTAACAGCGGCGTAGACAGCGGGCTCGACCTCGGTGCGAACGCGACCGTGGTGAACAATGGTTTCATCGGCGGGGACGCTGCGTTCACCGGCTTCATCGTGACCGGTGCAGACAGCACGATCACCAACAACGGAACGGTTTTCAACGACGGAAGTACCAACGGAATAGGGGTGAATACGGGCGTCGGCTCGACTTTTACCAATAGCGGCCTGATCGCGATGCAGGGCTCCAACGTCTTCGGTGTGGTCGGCCAAAACGCGATCATCTCCGGCGACAACGTAACCGTCAACAACACCATCACCGGCGCGATTATCGTCGATGGCCAGGGCTCGCTTTCGGCAGGTGTCCGGCTTGGGAACAATGCGACGGTCAACAATGACGGTCTGATCCAGACATTCGGTGCTACCGCCGAAGGCATTTTGGTGTTCGACAACAGCACGATCACCAATACCGGCATTATCTTCACCACTGGCGATGGCGCCGAAGGCGTGTCGACGGGTAACGATTCGACCGTCATCAACACCGGATCGGGCGACATCTTCACCTTCGGCGACAACCAGGCCTCGGTCCTCGTCGGCACCAATTCGACCGTTCAAAACAACGGCGTAATCCTGTCGCGTGGCGACAGCGCGGTCGCTGTGGTTGCGGGCGACGGTTCGACCGTCACCAACAACCCGACCGGGCAGATCGCCACCACCGGCACGAATTCTCACGCGGTTGTCATCACTGGCAATGCAACGCTGCTCAACATTGGCGGTCTGATCCAGGCTGGCGGGACAGGTGCGGATGGTGTCATCATCACCGGCGATGCCACCATCACCAACTCGGGCACGGTCTCGACCCAGGACGGTCGCGGTGTCGACATTGCCGGCACAGCGACAATCGATAACCTCGCGGGCGGCGTGATCGGTGCTGCCGGTGGCGACGCAATCCGCATCAGCGGCGCGGGGGCGACGCTCGACAATGCCGGGCAGATTTCTGCGAATGGCGACGGTGCTTTCGGCGTCAATGCGCTGAACGACATCGCGATCGACAACAGTGGCACGATATCGACCACCGGGATGAACGCTGCGTCGGTCTTCACCGGCGTGAACTCGACCGTCACCAACAGCGGCACGATTTCGGCGAGTGGCGACAGCGCGGTCGCGCTGGTAACCAATGACGGATCGACGATCACCAACACCGGCACGGTTTCGACCATCGGGACGAATGCCGGGGCGATCGTTGCGGTTGGCAACGCCACCATCACCAATGACGGCACAGTCTCGACCCTGCTGGCCGATTCGACCGGCATCACCGTCACCGGCGATGCGACGCTGACCAACACCGGTACCATCGAAGCGACAACGGCACGCGGTGTGGATATTGCCGGCGCGTCGACCATCACCAACAGCGGCACGATCAGCGGCGGCACCGACGGCATTCGCATGAATGGCGGTACACTGACAAACACCGGCACGATCTCGGGCGACACCGCCGTGAACGCACCGGGTGGCGCACAGACCGTGTTCAACTTCGGCGCGATCAACGGCACGACCAACGCGCTTGCGCTGGGCGAGGACGACGACACCTTCGTCAAGACCAACGACGCAACCGAAACTGGCAATGTCGATGGCGGGACGGGCAACGACGTCTACGCCCACATCATCACCGACGCGACCGACCGGACGCTCGACATCACGGCGTTTGGCAACACGGTGACGAACTTCGAAGACATCCGCGTCGGTTCGCAGACTTTCGATTTCACCACCTTCTCGACCATGAGCCCGGCTGCCACCGGCGTGTTCACGCTGACCGGCACTTCGGCGCAGGGCTTCACCGTCGTGAACACCGCGATCCTCGATGGCACCGCCAATGGCACCGTGAACTTCATCACTGGCGCGTCCGACGGAATCACGACCGGCTTTACGATCACCGCGAATGGCGCGATCGTAACCACGGGCGACGGTGAAATCGGCTTCAATGCCGGCGACGATGCCATGCTCGACAATGCCGGCTCGATCACGACCAGCGGCATGAACACTGCCGGCGTCCTGGTCGGTGCCAACAGCACGGTCACGAACAGCGGCGATATCCGTTCTTCCGGCACGAGCGGCGTCGCCATCGCCGCCGGCGACGGAAGCACCATCACCAACGCCGCAGGATCGAACATCATCACCACCGGCGACAATGGCTTCAACACCGTCATCGCCGGTGCCGGAACGCTCATCAACGATGGTGTCCTTTCGGCTGCGGGCGCGGGCGCGTCTGCCGTGACCATCACCGGCGACGGTACCGTGACCAATGGCGGCATCCTTGCCGCTGCCGATGGCCGCGCGATCGATATTGGCGGTGTGGGTACTGTTGCCAATACCGGCACGATCGGAGCCCGGGCGGCGAACGCGATTCGCTTCAACAGCGCCGGATCGACCCTGACCAACGACGGCACCGTCATCACCGAAGGCGATGGCGCGACCGTAGTCCAGGGCACCGCCGGCACGACTGTGGCAAACACCGGAACCATCACCGCCGACGGGAACACGCTCGCGGGCCTGCTTCTCGGCACGGGTTCGACGGTCACCAACAGCGGCACGATTTCGACGACCGGCAACAGCGCGGTCGGTGTTGCCGTCGCTGACGGTTCGACGGTAACCAACGAAGCGGGCGGCACGGTTTCGACCACTGGCGATAATTCGGGCGCCGTCATCTTCACCGGCGGCGGTACTATCACCAATGACGGCACGATCAGCACGGCCGGAACGGATGCGACCGCATTGCTGTTCTTCGGCGCTGCGACGATCAACAACGCCGGCACGATCTCGGCTGCTGCCGCGCGCGCGATCGACCTCGCGGCCGCCTCGACCGTCAACAATGACGGGACGATCACTGCTGCGACCGATGGTATTCGCTTCAATGCAGGTTCGACACTGAACAACTCTGCTACCGGCAGCATCACCGGCGATACCGGTGTGACCGGCAGCACGGGCGACGACACGGTGGTGAACTTCGGCACTATCACCGGCACGACGGCTGCGGCTGCGCTCGGTGACGGCGCCGACGCTTTCCAGCAATGGTCGGGTGCTGCGGTGAACGGCAATGTCGATCTAGGTGGCGGCGATGACACTTTCGTGCTCGAAGGGGCTAACTCGACGATCGCCGGGATGGTCCTTGGCGGAGCCGGAACCGACACCGCCATCCTTGGCGGTACGCTCGATGCCGACAACCTGATGGGCTTTGAAACCAACACGCTTGGTACGCTGTTCGACCTGACCGTCAGCGGCGACCGTACGCTGAGCGGCGACGTGATCATCGATGGTGTCGTGAACCTCGGCCTTGGTGTCGATACGCTCACCAACGACGGCACGATGACGCTCGAAAGCACCGGCGTGATCAACATCGCAACCCCGCTCGACGAAGCGCTGATCGGGCAGACGGTGCTCGTCCTCCAGGACGGGGCCGGTTTCACCGACAATGGCGCGACGATCAACATTCTCGATGACGACCTGCTGATCGAATACGTGCCGTTGGTCGGCTCGCTGCGAGTTCAGGTGAACGCGGTGAACCCGCTGGTCGGTTCGGGCGATGCAAACTTTGCCAATTTCGGCGGAGCGGTTGCCGGCGGCATTCGCAATGGCACGATCAGCGCGGCGAACTTCGCGGCGCTGAACGGGCTCGCCAGCGCTGCCGAGTTCCAGACGGCGGCCGCCGATGCGCTGCCGTCGCTGAGCGGCGGCGTCTCGCGTGAGGTCTTCGAATCCAGCAACCTCGCAAGCCAGGCTCTCGATCGTCACCTTGCAGCCGAGGGTTCGGGGATCTGGGGCCAGATCGCGATCCGCGGTTCGGAACAGGATGCCTTCTCGCTGTCGCAGGATGGTTTTGAATCCGATCAGACAGTCATCACAGTTGGCGGCGATTTCGCGGTTGGCGAAACCTTCCGGGTTGGCGTGCTTGCAAGCTACGCCGATATCGAAGTCGAAGACTTTGCCGGGAACGTCCCGCAGGAGGTGTCGGATGCCGAGAGCATCAAGCTCGGTGTCTACGGCGCCTGGACACCGACCGACCGGGCCTTCATCAACATGGAGCTGGCCTATCTGACGGGTGATGTCGAAACCGCACGGAGCGGCTTCTTCGGACCGATCACGTCGGGCTACGACTTCGATGGTCTCGCCGCTCGTGTGACGGTCGGCTACGATCTGATCGCGGACGAGAACGTCTCCCTCACGCCGTCGCTTGGCATCAACGCCGCCGACATCAGTTTCGACGATGCCGCTGAAGCCGGTGGCTTCGGATTCGTGGTCGAGCGTGGCGACGAAGTGTTCATCGAAGGCCGTGCCGGCATCGAACTGGGCGCACAGGTCTCCGACAAGGTCGATGGCTTCATCCAGGGTACGATCATCCACGACTTCGCGGATTCGCCGCGCTCGTTCCGCCTGAGTTCGGCGCAGCTCCCGACCTTTACGACGTCGGTGCCGACCCCGGAGGGCGATCGCTTCGAACTGGCTGCCGGCGTGGACGTCAGTGTCAGCGATCAGTTCTCGATCGGCCTTGGCTATCTCGGCGACTTCGGCGGCGGGTACGACGCGCATTCCGCGCGGGCCACGCTGCGGATCGGCTTCTAAGCCGCTTCGACCGAAACGAAGAAAGGGCCCGGCCACGCAGTGTCGCCGGGCCCTTTTCTTTCGGGGAGCGGTTGCGGCCGGGCTCGCTCTTAGGCCGTTCTCGCCTTCATGATCGACTTGTTGCGGGCATCCACCATACGGAAAGCCTTGAACACCGGGAACCGGTCGTCGACCCGGCCTTCATGGCCGAGCATCCAGATCTGCTGGTAGAACCAGTAGATTCCGGCAAAACCGTTGATAGCCTTCATCATTTGCAGGCTTTTCAGGAATCCCAGCCAGTCCGGGATCAGGTCCAGCCCGTCTTCGTAGCGCGGCAATGTGGCGAGGCCCGCCAACAATTGCCGGGGCGCATCTGTCATGACGCAAAGCGGCCGTCCCAAGCCAATCACATCGGCGGCGTCCATTTCGAGCGCCTGCTCCATCGCGGCGCGGGTGCGAAAGCCACCGGTGACCATCAGGGGCACATTCACCTCTGCCTGCATCGCCTTGGCAAAATCGACGAAATAGGCTTCCCGCGCGGCGGTCGACGGCGCGACGTTCTGCTTTTCCTCGTCTTCCATGCCCTCGATCCCCATCAGCTTGGGCTGCTCGTAGGATCCACCCGAAATCTCGATCAGGTCGACCGATGCCTGTTCGAGCCATTTGACGACTGTGAGGCTGTCTTCGAATGCAAAGCCGCCTTTCTGGAAGTCGGCGCTGTTGAGCTTGACCGAGATCGGAAATGCCGGACCGACTGCCGCCCGCGTCGCTGCGACGACATCGAGCAGCAAGCGCGCCCGGTTTTCGAGGCTGCCGCCGTATTGGTCGGTGCGCAGATTTGTGCGCGGGCTGAGGAATTGCGAAATCAGATAGCCATGCGCCGCGTGGATCTGCACGCCGGTAAAGCCCGCGTCCTGGCACGCCTTTGCAGCAATCGCCCAGCGCTCTACGAGATTGGCGATCTCCTCCTCGGTCAATGGTGTGGGTTTGCCGAACTGACCGCCCGGCAGGGCCAGTTGAACGTTCGAGGCCGATTTCGGAGTGGGATTGACCAGTTTCTGGGTCTGCCGGCCGCCATGGCTGATCTGCACCCATAAATGGTTTCCTGAACGCGTCCCGGCCTGTGCCCAGCTCTTGAGACGGGCGGCCATGTCGGCGTCGGGCACCTTGTCGATAACGACGTTGCCCGGTCGTTCGAGGTGATCCTTGTCGATGATGATATTGCCGGTCAGCAGCATGCCCGCCCCGCCGTCGGACCAGATGCCATAGAGCCGCTCAAGCTCCGGGGTCGGGCGACCGTCGGGCGTTGCCAGCCCCTCGGTCATCGCGGCCTTGGCAATTCGATTGGGCAGCACGGCCCCGCATGGCAGAGTCAAAGGTTGGTCCAGGCTCAAGGTTTCCCTCCCATTTAAGTCGCATTTTGAAACCTATGTATCGCAAGAATTCCGATCTGACCAGAGTTGGAGAAATCGGTCCCTCGGTGCCGATCCGGCGTGCACTGCGAGACCGGCTGCTGGAATGGCGCCATGCATTCAGCTTCATGCAAGGCCTTGTTCGCAATGGTATTCAGCGAAACAGACCGAGCTACACCGAATGGTAGGCCGGGAGGGGGGAACGGCGATGAACCAGGCGACGCGCGGCATATCGATCCTGTTGGTGTGTTTGATCGTGCTTGTCTTTCCGGGCAGGGCCGAAATCGCCGACAGCACGGAACCGACCGCTAGCGAGAAGGCGCCCCCAATCAATCCGCGGATCACTTCGCTCGTGAACGGTGTCGACGACGGCACACCGGGCCCGGAACTCGAAATTGCCAGCATGACGATTGCGATCGACCAGTTCGGCAGCAATGCCGAGTTCGATATCACCATCCGCATCGCCAACCCTTCCGAACAGCAAGTCGAAGGTCGCTTCGCGATGCAGCTTCCACGCGATGCGGTCCTGACCGGATATGCGCTCGACATCGACGGACGGATGGTGCCGGGAAGCCTGATCGACCAGCCCAAGGCGCGGCAGGTCTTCGAAGATGAAGTGCGCAGGGGTATCGATCCGGGTCTCGCCGAGATCACTTCAGGCAATCATTTCTCGACGCGGATCTTCCCGATCCTTCCTGGGAAGAGCCGGACCATTTCGCTGAGCTTCGTCACGCCGGTCGATGTGTCGGAGGGGCTATCCATCCCCCTGGCAACTGCAGGTTCGATCGGGGAATTCTCGCTGGAGGCCAAATTTACCGGGGTCGAATCGGCGCCTTCGCTTTCGCTGGGATCACTTGGTGAACTGGCCGTGCAACGCACCGCCGGCGGCTGGCGGACGAGAGGCGCGGCCTTCACCGATATCAAGCTTGCCGGACAGCTCGCAATCACCGGTTCTCAGCCGCGCGACGAAGTGGTGCTTTCCCGCCATTCGTCGGGCCGGGTCTTCTTCGCGATCGACGATAAGGCACAGCCTGTTTCGTTGGACGACGACCCACCCAATCGGGTGCGAGTCTACTGGGATCGTTCGCGTTCGCGCGCCGACGCGCTGGTGGATGACGAACGAGCGCTGCTGAGGGAATTCCTCAATACCACTGCGCCGGATGCCATCGATATGGTCCTGTTTGCCGGGGGCGATCCCGTTGTGAAGAGCGCGATCGGAACCGAAGCACTCGACCGCATTCTGGCAGACCTCCATTATCGCGGCGCAACGTCGTTCGCCGGCCTCGACGATCTGGAACTCGATGAGGCCGATCTCTGCCTGCTCTTCACGGACGGCGGGACGACGCTCGATCACACGTCGCGCCTGGCCCCCGATTGTGCGCTGATAACGATCGCGTCCGGTGCGAACATCGACGCGATCGCCCTTGGCCGGATTGCTCGCGACAGTGGCGGAACCACCCACTTCCTGACCAAGGACAACCGCGCTCAATTGCTCGAACGGATGCAGCGCATGCCGCTTTCGGTCGTGTCGATCCGCGAAGTGTCGGGCCAGCGCATCAGTTTCCGCAGCCTGCCCGCCGGCCCCGGACGGTGGAAGGTTGTGGGCGAAGCACCTGAAAATGCGAAGCTATCCGTGCGTCTTTCGGGGACCCGGAAACGCGACAGCAGGCCGGTCTACGAGATCGCATCGGGTCGGATTGCTCGTCATGACGCTGCCGGAGCCCTGTGGGCGGCGCAGGAAGTCGCCAAGCTTTCCGAAAGCCCCGAAAACCGAGATGCGATGCGAGCGATGGCTGTTCGCTACCGGGTTGCGAGCCCGACCATGGCGTTCCTCGTGCTCGAAACGCCGGCGCAATATGTCCGCGCGGAGATCGCACCGCCCGATTTCTTCAGCGAAGAATGGCTCGAAGACTATGCCGAGCTGAAACGCGAGGAAGACGAACGGCTCAAGGAGGAACGCGACGAACATTTCGAGTTCGTGCTGAGCGAATGGGAATCGACGAAGATGTGGTGGGACACAACTTTCGACGTCGAGGGCGCAATCCGGCGGTCACAGGCGCAACAAGCAAATATCGATGCAACGGAGCGCGTCGCCAATCTGGAAAGCCGGGAGGTTGTGTCGTCCCCGCCACCACCACCGGCCATGGCTCCTGCGCCTTCGCTTCGGGAAGCCCCGGCCGAGATGGCGGAGCAAGCCGCCGATGCGTCAGCCGCGGGTGCCCCTGCAGACGGTTTTACGGCTGAGGAGCGCGAAAGTAACATGATTGTCGTCACCGGTTCGCGGGTCCGCTCCGACCTGCAGGACACAGCCTCTCCGGTCATGGCGGTTTCAAACGAAAGCTTCACGCGGGTCGACGAAGCCGGAAACACGATCGAGATCGAGCTCAAGGACGTGCTTTCCGACCAACCGTATCTTGCGGCGCTCAAGGAGGCAGCAAGAGACAAGCGCGTCGACGTCTTACGGGAGCAGGAAAAGACCTTTGGTTCCCTGCCGGCATTCTACCTCGACACCTCCGAATGGTTTCGCCTTGAGGGCGACACGAGGCTGGCGCGCGAACTGCTGCTTTCTGCGCTCGATCTGCCGACGACCAACGATGAGACCCGGCAAACCGTCGCCTTCCGCCTGCAGCGCGACGGGGAACATGCACTGGCCATAGCTTTGCTGGAACGGATGGCCGCGACCACCGGCTATCGCCCGCAACCGAAGAGGTCGCTTGCGCTTGCGCTGGCTCAAAATGCGGCGACTTTGTCGGGCGGCGAAAGGCGGCAGAAGCTCGAACGGGCCTTCGCCATGCTCGTCGAAGTGGCCATGGAGCCGTCAGATGAGCGCTATCGCGGGATCGAGACCATCGCCTTGATGGAAGCCAATGCGTTGATCCCGGCGATCGAAGGCGCAGGCGGGACTTGGCAGCTCGACGAACGGCTGGTCGCGCTGCTGGATGCCGATATCCGGATCGCGATCGAGTGGACCGGGGCCGACGAAGACCTGGACCTTTGGGTGACCGAGCCGACCGGCGAGCGGGTCGGCTACAGCAACCCGCGCAGCGCTCTTGGCGGCAAGATCACCGACGACATGACGTCCGGATACGGACCCGAAGAATACGCTTTGCGCAGATCGATTGCCGGCGCGTACCTCGTCAATGTCAACGGATTCAGTGGAGATCGGATCGATCCCAATGGCCAGGGAAGGGTGCTGGTGCGTCTTGTTCGCGAATTCGGGCGCCCCGGACAATCGACCAAGCTGATCGACGCCGAGATCGGGTTCGATCGGTCCGATCCTGCAAACCGGGATCGCGCCATCGCCACGTTGAGGGTGGAAGATTGAGCCCCACTGTTGGGATCGGCCGACGGGCGTGATGGCGGTCGGAGAAATGGTGCACCTTATAGGAGCATCCGCAAACCTTCTGGAGATGATGGAGGACTGGAACAAGCAGCTCCAGCAGACCTCATTTGGCCAGAACAATGCCCGCAAGCCTAAGAATAGTGAGGGTGGCCGTACTCCGCGCCGTCGCTCCGATGTGACAGCACGGAGACGGCGTAGAGCATAAGGCAGGGGTCGGTATGGCGAAGAAGCCCTACGACCCGCCCTTTTCGCTCCGTCTGTCCTTTGAGGAACGGGCAAGACTGACCGAACAAGCCGAAGGCATGCCCTTGGGAGCTTACATTCGAGAACGCCTCCTCGAAAACCCGCCACGCCGGAAACGTGTGAGCCAGATTGATCGCGATGCCTTGTTGCGCGTGCTGGGTAAGCTCGGCCAATCGCGCCTTGCCAACAATATGAATCAGATCGCGAAACAAGCGAATCTGGGAACGCTGCCTGTCACGCCCGAAACTGAAGATGCGCTGCTTTCGGCTTCTGAGGACATTGCTGAGATACGCCAAGCTTTGATCACAGCTCTTGGTATGGAGCCGTCGCCATGATCCTGAAGGGATCACAGCGCAGCGGCGCTGCGCAACTGGGCCGTCACCTTCTCAACACACAAGACAACGAGCATGTCGAAGTCCATGAAGTTCGTGGGTTCATGGCCGAAGATGTCATGGGCGCGATGAAAGAGGCTGAAGCTTTGGCCAAGGGCACCCGTTGCAAGCAGCATTTGTTTTCCGTTTCGCTGAGCCCACCTGAAACTGAGGACGTGCCTGTAGAGGTCTTTGAAGGTGCGGTTGCATCCATCGAGGAGAAAATGGGACTCACCGATCAGCCGCGAATGGTGATCTTTCATGAAAAGGAAGGTCGTCGCCATGCCCACGCTGTCTGGTCGCGGATTGATGCGGAAACCATGACCGCCAAACAGCTCTCTTTCTTCAAGACCAAGCTGCAAGACGTCTCCAAGCAGCTCTACTTGGAGAATGGCTGGAAGATGCCCGCAGGCCTTGCAGAGAAGAGCGCGCGCGATCCACGCAATTTCACGCTGGACGAATGGCAACAGGCTCGGCGTGCAGGACGGGATGCCAAGACCCTCAAAGGATCGGCGCAAGATGCCTGGGCGATCTCCGATAGCAGAGAGGCTTTCGCTCACGCTCTTGAAGAGCGCGGCCTCTATTTGGCTAAAGGAGACAGGCGCGGTCACGTGGCTGTGACCTATGAAGGCGAAGTGTTCTCGCTTTCGCGGCTGGTTGGTGTGAAGGCCAAAGACATCAAAGCCAAGATCGGCAAACCTGATGATCTGCGCTCAGTGGCAGACACGAAAAAGCACATCGCAAAGACCATCGCACCGCGATTGGATAGTTTCATCACGGATGCCAAAAAACTGGCAAAGGATGCGCTCTCTCCGCTGCGCGCGCAGCGCGCGGAAATGCGTGACCATCACGCGCAGGAGCGCAAGACAATGGCCGAAGGTCAGCGCGCGCGCTGGCAGAAAGAAACCAAAGAACGCGCAGAAAGGCTGCGCACCGGTGTTCGTGGCTTGTGGGACAGAATGACGGGCGAGCATAGCAAGACGATCAAGCGCAATGAGCTAGAGGCTTGGCAAGGCCTCAAACGCGACCGCGACCAAAGGCAAGTCATGCTGGAGGCGCAGCACAAGGAACGCCGGAAATTGCAACAGCAATTCCGTCAAACACGAGAGCGTCACGCAAGACAGGTTCTCGAATTGCACAAGCAGGCTGCAAACTATCGCCTGATGCGCGACGACAATCAGCAATCTCTGCGCGATCAATTTTCGCGGAAAGCTGGACAAGCAAATGAGAGAGGACAATCCCAGCCTTCACGCGGGCTAGAGCTCGGAAGATAGACGGAGACACTATCAATTGAGGTTCCATGATCGCTCATGAACCTCTGCCCTTCGGCGAGAATGGGGAGGCAAGCGCCAAGGAGGCTCCGAACGAGGGTCCGGCCCAAGGGGCTGGATACGTTTGGATGCCTTGCGCGCGCCAGGGGCAACGCCCCTTGAGCAAAGCGTTAGCGATCGTCACCCGAATGGGCCGAGACTGTAAGGCTCGGAGGCTGGAAGCCTTAGAGCGCGGTCGGCCACAGGCCGAAACGCCCTCGAAACAAGACAGAAAAAATCGCAAGACGTAGTCACGCCTTGCGATTTAAGCGATGAGGCATCCTTTCTAGTCTTTGAATGCGACTTCATTGACGAACAGCACGCCTTGGTGGCGGGTAAGTTCGACGGGGACATGATCCAGACGCAGGATGCCGCCTTTGCCGTTCTCACGCGGCCAGATAGCACCGATCTCTCGGGCTGATCCCAGCTTGTCTGCGCCATTGTCGTCCGTGCCGACGATACGAGCAAATGAGATGCGATGGGTTGGTTTGTTGGTCATGGATTATCTCCTTTTCTTCAAGTTTCTCAGCAACAGCGGAATTGCCGTGCCTTGCGAACGAAAAGGCAGGTGATTGAGGGGCGCTTGAGGTCAAATCACGCAACCACGTCCCGTGTTGACCGGCGGCCGTCACCTGCACAGTTCAAGCAAGACAGACACGGGCCGCATGAGCGCGATGCCTAGATATCTTGTGGGTGAAACGGAGAGAATGACCGGATAGCTGCCCTTCTCATGCTAGATTGAAGCATGCGGGTACAGATCACTAGCGAGCATCAAGACAAGCTTGCCCATGAAGCCAGCCGCACGGGCATGGGGCCATCCAAGCTGCTGAGAGGCATGCGCGGGATCGCGCCGGTGGGCCTGACCAGTTCGATGATTCAGAGCTGGAAAAATGGCACGACAAGGACCGCAAAGAAGGAACATCTAGATTGGGTGTTCAAGACTTATGGGGAATGGACACCGCCACCGCTTCCCGACCTCCCAAGAAAGATCGTCTTGAGCGATGAGCATCGCGAACGGCTCAGAGACGAGATAGGGCGCACGGGCCTCGGCGCGATTGCGATATTGCGTCACGCACCTAAGCCTTTGCCTGACGGGCTCAGTCACCAGAAGGTGCAGAACTGGATCTCTGGGAAGACCAAGAGTGCGACAAAGGACAATTGGGACTTCGTTTTGCGGCTCTATCAGGCAATCAAGACGCACCCTCAAAAGTAGATAAAATTTGAGACAAATTGTTGATATTATTTACATAAAGTCTTCATCTTTTTCTCTTATTATATAACGACTTATGGAGAAAAAGGGGATGGGATGGCACGAGCCGGACTCACACAACAAAGCGTTATAGAAGCAGGGATAGCAGCCGATTTAGCAGCCAAGCCGGACCTGCTTCCATCTGCGATAGCCGAGCTAAGTGACCAGGCGGCAATTTTCGCCAGCAACAACACAAATGCCTTTATGTTCACCGGATCGGCAGATGCGGATTCGGAAAATACCAACTTTGGGGAAGCCCTCGCCACTAAAGCCGTCGAGAAACTCATCGAACTCGAAGAGCGTCGCCGCAAGGACGATGATCCTGCAGGTGATGCAGGCATGATTGCGGAACTGGCTGCAAGGCAGAGGGAAGACCTAGCTGAGATGACAAGAGTCACTTACTCAGACGGTCAATTCCATATGTTCGGTATGGAAATCGATGTCGAGGACATGGATGCAAGTGTTGCAGACACATTGGAGAATATCGACGAGGTTGCAGCGCGCCATAATCTCGATGCCCAGCAGACAGCGCAGCTCACAAGCCTACTGATCGCCTACCAGAACGCTGGAAGCCCGGAAGAGAAGGCTGAAATCCTCTCCGACATTGCAGAGACGCAGCCCGAAGTTGCGCAGGAGATGGCTGAACAAGCGCCAGTTATTGGTGAAAGGCGACGTCAAAACGAACTCGCTAGTGAGGAAGTCGTTGATTCAAATATCGAGGCCATCGGAAATGAAGTTGAGCGCATTGCCATTCGTGTGGAAGCGAACGACCAAGCGGACACCATCGAAGTAAATATCGCCGCGCGTATTGGATTATCTGTTGCCGGAGAAACGGACTTAGCGAACTCTTTCGAGGCCGGTTTCAGTTCGGCTCCTGATTTCAATGAGAGTGCTGACGGGCAAACGCAGGTAGCGGAAGCTACTCCGCCTCAATCTGCACCGGAAGTCAATGGACCTAGCTTAACTGCCTAGTTGCAGAGCTGCGACCCTGCGTGGAAATGCTTCACGATAGGCATCAACACCCGCGTTACGCATCATCGGGCGAACATCTCTCGCATTATCACTTCCACCATGAGCATCAAATCTCGGCGTCGAGGCTGCATAAACCTGCATCACGGCGTCACCAGGTAGTGAGTTGTGGTCGGGAGCCAGAACGAAAGCCGTTTCAATCCCGATATTGTTCAAGTCACGCGCAGCATTGTAAGCCTCTTGCTGAAGAGCGCGATTGCCGCCCCAAACGATAATTGCAACTCGGTTGTATGAAGCGCTTGCAGCAATTCCGCGCGCATCATTCATGGTGCGGTCTTGCGCGTTGATGAACTGGACAGTTGGCGTGACAGCTGCTGCCGTAACGTTTTGATTGGCAGGCACAGTTTCTGAGATTGCAGGCGCAGGCATTAAAGCTGCTGCCCCTGCCGCAATTACTCCAAAAGCTCTTGTCGCCAATGAGGCCATTTCCTCGTCCTTTCCGCTTTCGACATTAAGGGTCGTTTTCGTCAAGGACGGATTGTTGCAATATGACAAGAGTTGGAAATTGTTGATTTTATCGTTGATTTAGAGTAATATACGCTTCGCGCAGTGCCGATATGTCGGCCTATGGTTATCGCAAAATCAGAGGATTATTGACGATGACGAAAACGACCCTTTTTGACAAAAAGTCGGTCGTCTCAAACTCAAGGATAGCCTGCGCTAGAGATGAATGGCACGGATCGGATATGCCCGCGTAAGCACGGACGAACAGACGCTCGATTTGCAGCTCGACGCACTGGAAGCTGCAGGCTGTGACCGCATATTCACCGACAAGGGCGTATCTGCGATCGCCAAAAAGCGGCCAGGATTTGAAAAGGCTTTGGCCTCGCTCGAATACTCTGACACGTTAGTTCTCTGGAAAATGGACCGGGCGTTTCGTTCTTTGCGTCATGCGCTCGACACGCTCGAAGTGTTCGAGAATGATGGTGTCGACTTTCTCGTTTTGACTGAGGGAATAGACACCTCCACCGCAATGGGGCGCTGCTTCTTTCAGATCAGGAACGCCTTTTCTGAGTTAGAAAGAAATCTAATTTCCGAACGGACGAAGGCCGGTCTAAGGGCAGCGCAGAAGCGTGGTGCAAAACTTGGCCGACCGCCCGGGCTGTCTAGAAGGCAAGTTCAAGACGCCATGCAACGTCGATCGGCCGGAGAACATATGCAAGTTATCGCCGATAGTGCCGGCGTTAGTATGCGAACGCTCTATCGCGCCATGAACGGTCGCTAGAATAGCTCCAGTTGTGCCCTCTTCAATTTCCCATCGATCCAGGATTGCGTTTGCGCTTCGTGGCCAATCCAGGCTTCGACGAAGTTAAGCGGACCGCCATATTGATCCATTTCCTCAGGCGTCATCCAGTGCGAGCGATAGCCTGTGTCGGTAACAGGCAGCGGTTCGCGTTCAGGATCAATTGAGCGGATCTCGAGATGGCCCATCGTTTTGCCGTCACCGATAGAGAAGTATTCTGGCGCCCAGCCAATTTCGATGGTGATGCCGTCCCAAGTCATTTCGTTGCGGGTATAGTCGTCTTTCATTCTGAGGCTCCTTCGCGTCTCTGTTTGTGAACAGGGCGAAAAGAGGCCGGTTGGGTTTTAAGAGATGGTCACGCTCCAATGGAGCGGAAACGGGCAACACGGTTTGCATACGTGCAAAATGGTGCGGGCAGGCCGTTGACCGTGGCGACCAAGCGGTCAGTCTCGTCCCTCACTCACTACAGGACAGCGCGAAAGTAGGGCTCTTTAGGTCAGCGCGTTCCCGCTACTGACTTGCTCGGAGGTTGAACCCTCGCATGGGTGTTGTTCCATCCATTTCGGTGTGTTGCGGTAGTGGTTTCTTGTGCTTCAGGGCTGCTATCCGATCGCATCGCCTATGGCCATCAAATCCGCTAATGCGTGGATTGCTCCACCGTCGTTGCGCTTCATCTGAATGACGGCGGCAAGACCGACGGAGTTTTCCCTCTTCCCTACAAACCAACCCTGCAACAGCGGGCAAATAGGAGGAGGAAACCATGCAAGATGTATTCAACACAATGTCACTAGCGAGGCTGTCGCGCCAAGAACTCTTGGCATTGCTTGCTAACCTACAAAGTGAGCTTTCTGCGGTGACCGGTGACGCTGAGCGCCGCACCATAAGCACCAAGATAGAGGCTGTGAAATGCGCTTTGTCCGCTTGACGAGCTAGAACGGAATATCGTCGTCAAGCTCGCTTGGATCGCTGAACGATGGAAACGGGATGACGTTCTCGGGGACCTCATGCTCTTCGGCATCCGGTGCGTTGTTCCGTAGCGAATAGGTGCGCGGCGGCGGCGCTTTGGGCGTTGTGACATTGTCGGGGTTTTGCCAACCGATTTGCTCCATGCCTTGGAAGAATCCCATATAAAGCAAATCGTGATCGGGGATCATCAGGCGGTCTTCGAGTTCCTCAATCCAAGCCCAATCCTCGGCGGGCATTTCAATCTGAACCGCTACACGGCCCTTATACAATCCTCTGCGGCGGATAATCTTGATGCTGCGCCATTTACCTTGCGGATCTCTCTTCATTGCCCTTGCTCCTTTGCGTTCTGACGCTTTCTGAGTGGCGCTTTGGCGACGTTCCGCTGGGCGAATGATGGGAAGTCTCGATTGGGAACATCTTGAATCAGGGAAGAGAGGCACATATATTCCCAATATGGGATTACCTCTCTGAATTAGATGAATTATATGGGATAAATTGATTAATTGATTGTTAGAAAAATATATGCTATTATCTAACGATAAGGAGGGCAGAAAAATGTCTGCTGTGACCGATAAAATTATGAAACGCGTGCGCGGTAAAGGCCGTGGATGGGCGTTCACACCCAAGGATTTCATCGACTTCGGAACGCGAGGTTCGGTCGACATGGCTTTGTCGCGTCTGGCAAAGGCAGGTAAAATCCGGCGTGTCGGTCGCGGAGTTTATGATTTCCCGAAATTGCACGACAGACTTGGTATGCTCAGTCCCAACGCCGACAGCCTAGCTCACGCTGTTGCTCGCAAGAATGGGGACAGGATTGGTCCTGCCGGGGCGGCAGCCGTCAATCGTCTCGGTCTTTCGACACAGGTTCCGGTGAAAACGAGCTACACGACAGATGGCCCTTCGCGTACCAAGAACATTGGTGGGCGTACTCTCTCACTCAAACGCGCGCGCGCGCCGCTGCTCGACAATGCGTCTGACGGCGCAAACACTGTTTTGCAGGCGATCGCCCATTTCGGGAAAGACGATATGGATGGGGGCACCATTCGTCAGTTTGCTGACCGTCTCAATGATGATGACATGCAAGCTCTCATCAAGGCTCGTCCGCAGATGACCGGCTGGATGGGCGATGTAGTGCTCAAGATAGACGAGGCCCGCATTGGATGAATTCGCTCGCATGTCCGTCGATGATCGGCGCGCTTATATAGGCGAAGCAGCAAGCCGGCGTGATCTGAGTCCGGTCATCATCGAGAAAGACTTTTGGGTCTGCTGGACACTTCGGCGTCTGATGACCAGCAAGGAACTGTCAGGTCATCTGATGTTCAAGGGCGGAACATCGCTCTCCAAAGCTTATGATGTCATCCACCGTTTCTCTGAAGATATCGATCTCACTATTGCCAAAGACGCACCGCTTGTCCGTGATGTCGGTTCGCCAATGGAGGCTGACATCAGCGGCAAGGAACGCCAGCGGCGGACAAAGGCGCTCAAGGAAGCGGCTGAGAAATATGTCAGCGATGTCCTAAAGCCTGTACTTGTCCGAGAGATTGAAGCTGCTCTGGGAACCAAAGAAAACTGGGATGTCGTTCCCGATCCTGATGCGCGCGATTCCCAAACGCTCCTGTTCCACTATCCCAGAGACAAGCAAGACGATGCCGACGATCCGTACGTAAAGCCTCGTATCATGCTGGAATTCGGTGCACGCGGCGACACGGAACCATCTGAGCTTAAGACGATATCGCCATATCTCGCCGAAGAGTTCCCCGATGATTTTCCCAGTGCCGCCACCGAAATCCCCACCTTGGCAGCGACGCGCACGTTCTGGGAAAAAGCGACAATCCTTCACGCGCTTCATCACAGTGGTAAGCTACGCGATGGTCTGTCACGCCACTACTACGATACGCTCATGCTAGATCGGGCAGGCATTGCTGAAGAAGCACGGCACGACCTTGACCTGCTCGCACAAGTCGTCCGCAACAAGAGCCTGATGTTTGCCGACAAGTCTGCATCCTATGAAACGGCAGAGATCGGTTCGCTCCGCTTGTCGCCGTCGGATGAAATCACCGAAAACCTCAAGCGTGATTATGCCGACATGGACGTCATGTTCATGGGAGACGCGCCAAGCTTTGACGAACTCATGGCGGGCATCGCGAAACTCGAAGAACGGCTCAATACCAAAGAATAGCGTAAATGAGCGGTTCGCAGCTGGATTTGTAGTGTGAAGGCTGGCTTCGGTGGGATGTGATTGCGGGGATTCCATAAGGGGCGACATTCAGCCCCTTTGGTCGTCTCCATGCGCGAAAGCATGGCGGCATCCAATCGGCGAACGGTTGGTCGAGGGTGTCCAGAGGGGCGGTGACTGCGCCCATTGGCCTTGGGGGTGCCGGGGGAGCACGGAGGCTCTCCTGGCTGGCGATGCAACGGCCACACGTTGCCTCCGGTGCCAGACTGGCCCTGATGCTCAAATCGCGATCCGAATACGCCTCGTATTCTTCGAGAGAGGACGACATGGGTCAAGGAAGGCACCGGACAGCCGGAGGGGATGCAACGGGGAACGCGCAGCGGGTTCCCCTTGCCAAGATATGCGTTTGACGAAACCGGCCATAGGCACGGTTTTGTAATACAAACGCACATCTTGCGGATCACGCTAATCGCAAATTCAAGCTCAAGTTCAGTCAGTATGGCTCCTTAGCTCGCCACCATTTTCCAAAACACTCCGTAGCGTATCAATTGCACGCAACACCACTACCAACGCTGCCGAAGCTCTCTTTCGAACACTGACTTTCCCCCAGAACGGGCACAGCGGGCTGCCAATGCTCACCGGGAAAGGAAGAAACTATGTCAAGAACTACAAAACTCCCCCCGAGCGTTCGCGGCTTGCTCGCAATGAACATGGTATTGCATGCGATCTCGGGCATCTTTGCAGGTGTGTGGATTGCCGAGCTTGTTGCTCCATCAGGCCAGATGGACATGATCGCCTGGCTAAAAACCATCCTCTCGATGATCGCGATCACAGCGGGGCTGACATATGGCTCATATGTCGCGCTGAGACATATACCGGCGCTGCCGCCGTCCAAACGGACAAAGGCGATGGGTGTCTTCATTGCAGCTTACCTCGTGCTGGCATTCATCCTTGCCACGGCGGCAGCATCGGTGCTCGCCGCTCCGTCCGGCGAGCGAGCCCATATGGAAGCATCTCTAAGGGAGATGAAAGAGGCGACCGAAGACCGCCGGCGCGCTGCAGCAACAATCAATAATCGTCTAGCACCGCTCAGCGAATGCAACACGACTGCAAACAGGATGAGTCTGCAAGAAGCGGCAACCGGCGCTTTTAGCCGCGAAGGCGGTGACGTTGGCCGCGTTGCGACAACGCTGGCGAACATTGCCGATGCTTGTGAAGCGAGCCGCGTTGCTATCTTTGGCAGCCGGGCCCGCCTATCACGGCTGTTCGCGCGTATCGACAGCCTCCTGCTCGACACAAGACGGATCATAGACAGCGACATGGCGCGTCATGCCAAGCTCGTTGAAGTGCGCAGAAGCGGAGATGAATTTGCTCGGCTCACGCGCGCTGTAAACGATGCACTTCAAGTTGAGGCGATGCAGGCGGTGGGTGATGCCATGCGCCGCGATTGGTATGCCGCTGGCCTGCCGGCGAGCGGCGCCGCCGCTATCGTCCAAAATTTCGAGGGTCTCGCAGAGACGCTCACTGAAGGGATGGACGACATCGCAGTCCTCAAGCAGGCTGAGATCCCGAGCGTCGACGTGCACTCCAACGTCACCTATCTCAGACTTTATCCGCAGGCGACTTTGGGTGCGATCGCAGTCGGCGCGTTCCTCGAGCTCATTCCGCTTGGCGGAATACTGCTCGGCTTCATGATTCTCAGTTCCCGGCCGGGACGACCGACAAAACGGCGAGAGGGCAGTGCGACGAGTGAACTTTAGCGTGGAGCTCTTATCTACTGGTCGTTTTGTCTGGCCTCTAAAATTCGTTCGATGAGTCTAAGCCTGAGCGCTAGCATCCGCCAAAGTGGTCTCGACCAGCTTCCGCAGTTGCTTTGGCGCCAGGCTGTCAAGTAAGCGGTATCCACCCAATGCGTTGAGCCGCTTCAGCGCCGTGCGGTAGACTGGACGGCGAAAGAATTCATGCTCGTCATCTCCGGAGATCTTCTGGGCTTTCGCCAAGACTTCCAGCCATGCACTGAATAGCGGAACACACTGAGCCATAGTCGGACGTTCGATGAGATTCGCTCTCAAATCGGTTCGATGCAACAAAGCATTGAGAGCTTCGCCCAGAGATAAGTTTTGCGCACGGTTTGCCATAAATGCGAACCACCATAAGCGGGATACAGCCTGGTCGCGTTCTAGTGCGCGATTATTCGAAGCGAACCAGTGGCTTCTTATCTGCTTGATGGCCGCTTCATCATCATCGGGAATAGGATAGCGCGCCCGAGCATATTCTAGATAGGTGGTATGCGCCAACATCGTCCAAACGCGACGATCGCGAGCGTCTGCCGGCGATAGGTGCGACAAGGTGGACCAAATTGCCGCAGCATTCGCCGCGTCATGAGTAGCGTCTTTGTCAACTTTGAGTTTGGCAACTCCCGGCGCCTGCACGTCGAGTTCGCGATAAAGCATCGGATCGGACTCGAGGGCGTCGAAACTTCCTGCGCGGTATCTACCCAGATTTTCTGGTACTTCGTCGTAGAGTCGGTCGAGAGCCTGTTGGCGCAAATACTTCATGCTAAGTCCTCCGGTTCGTCACCAAAGAACTGCGCAAGACGGTTCAAGGGTTGCTGGAGGAGCTGCGAAGCAACCGGATAGACACCCTCAGAATTTAGTGAGTTAATGTCGAGTTCGAGGTCGGCCATTCGCTGCTTTATGACTCCGCACCATCTTTGTTCACCTTCGGGATCGTCCTTCAGCTTGTCTAACGCGTCGATCACTGCGTGCGTGTAGATCGAGTTGAAGAGGACTGCCATCTTTGTCGGGTCGGTACGTGCTGTGTCAACGAGCGCCTTAAATTCAGGGTTCAGTTCAATCGCAATCCGATCGCCGCTGGTTGCGAATTGCACTTCGAACTTGTCCAGGCTTTCGTTCGGAGACAGCTCAAAAATTGAAGTCAGCGGGCGGAAATTCTCAGGCTCTAGATATACGACGTGGGGCTCATCAAACGCTAATATCTCGCCCGGCTCGAACGAAAATGGGCCAGGTCCAAATTCAGGATTAATATGCTCGCATGCATATTCGGCGATCGGCTTCACGACCGAAACCAGCTTCTCGATCCTTACTTCACCTCGCATTGAACCGATTGGCAAAGCTTCTTCCAGCATTGCATCTCGGCTGCGCAGGGTATGACGCGTCATCGTATCGCGGCACGACAGCACGTAAAGATACTCAGCCTTGCCATCAGCTATCAACTGCTGGATCTCCCGAACGTTCAGCTGCGCTTGCACGTCGATGATGAATTGCTTCTCGTCATCTGACTGGCTGAAGTCGATCGAAGCCTGAAAGGCACCACGAACGTAGTCGCGCACGTCTGCGCGCAAAACCGGATATGGAAACGCCCTGTTGGTATCAAACTGCATGTGCACTCACTTTGATCGTGCCAGCGAAGGGTTCAGCGAGTTCGATCGTGATAGATTTACGATTGAGTGCGATTGCGTCGAGCCGGAGCGCGCCGTCCTTAAGTTCGCCTTCGCTGGCCGACTTGATTGGTAGAGGATCATCAGCGTCAGCGCCGCTGATGGCGAACGCCACGTCGATCGCACCACCTTCTTCGGGGGTAAAGTGGATCAAGCGCTTACGATCTCCGTTGGGCACTGCGCGAATATCTCTGAGTGAGATGGTGCTTCCTGCCCGGTTTTGCCCGCTGTCACTCTCGACTCCGCTGCCTGAACTGCCTTCGCCCGGCGTCTCCGCACCTCCACCAGACCCCGATCCACCAGAGCCGCCGGCGGTCGTTTCACCAACATCGCCGCCTTGTCCACCGGCGAACAAATCGGCGATCGAAGACGCCTTTTTGGATTTGGGAAGCGGATGTGAGCGTATCCGTATTCGACCTCGTGGATTCGCTTCACCATCATCCTTCTTGGAGGTTTCTTTAGCCTTGTCGTCGGGGAACAGCTCGGCCAGCTCATCAAGCTCAATCGTGTCGCGAACTTTGTCCTTGGCAAAATGCGTAAGCTGCTGCCGAACCCAGCTCGATACTTTGTTGAGCTCTCTCTTAGCAGCAGCGAAATCGTCTGATCCTTCAAGTCTGTCGATTTCGATCGCGTCGTGCGCAGGTGGCTCCATCCTCCGAAGTAACGCATTCCCTTTGTCACTCTCGAACGTAAGGAGCGCAACAAAGGGTTTGAATTCATTCAGCCTGATAAGCCCAGGAAAGCGATCGGTGATAAGCATTCCGTTGCGAACTGCGCCGACCCTCTTGGGTAGATTGGCATCGACTACAAGATGCAGGCGAACTTCGCCAAATAGCTGATTCTCAGTCGAATTACTGCGATAACCAGGATTGTTCGGGTTCAACGTCGAGAGAAAATGGTGAGATAGCGCAAAGGCTGACTGGGCATCAGTCAAACCCTCCAACGATTTCAGCACTTTGGAATTGCGGAACACTGAATCAAGGGTTTTTGCATTCAATTCAAAGCCTTCGACATTGGCAGTGAGATTGCCCGACCCAATTGCTTGAAAAAAGCTCTCCGCCAGGCTGCTAACGATGCGTTCGCGCCAAAGCGTTTCAGTGTCATCGAAACCGATGATATGAATTGCTGTTCCAGTGGTCTCTGACAGAACTTCCGGCCTTAGCCACTCTGGGACTTGCCCGTGATCTGCATCTCCAACCGGTAGAAAGTCCTGAATCTGCCCCCAGTAACCTTCGGCGTCATATCGTTGCTCACCCCGATTATGTGATGTTAAGATTGAGCGTCCTTGGGCTAATCGAGCCAGTTCGCCGCTTTCATTCCTATAGGTTGTGGCGAAGAAGACAGTACGCAAGCGCGAAAGCGTATAAGGGGCAAACTTACCGATACCGTACGATCCGCCAGCGGTGTCCGACGATTTGACGGTCTGACCTTCGGCCTTAACTAGAGCAAAAAAGGGTTTCCCGACATCGCACGGTCCGACCAGGCCTGTCGTGTTCGTGTCCGAAATCCGAAGGATCTTTACCGATTTGGCGCTTAGCGCTTTAAGGCTGTCAGAAAAGAATGCTTGAGCCTTTTCGTTGGAATCAAGTTCCTTGTTAGCACTTAGAACCGCCGCAAAAGTCTCACGAAACTCTTCAATGTCCGGAAGGTCTTCTGTTGGGATTTCGAGAAGCGAAAAGTCAAGATGAACGGGCTCGTCGTTTGAAAGGCGCGCGTCGAGCGAGTTTTGAGCGATCTCACGGGCAAGCGATCGGTATCGATGTCCGGCAAATGTAGCGATCCCTGGCGTATTGAAGCCGCGCCACCGGTTCGCATTATCCTCGGGAAACTTGAGCCCTATCGTCGGCTTGCCCATCACTGTCTCTGTCTCTCTCTTGAAGTTTTTCGGCGATCGCTTGACCCAAACGTTCTGCGATTGGAGGAGCGACCGAATTTCCAATCTGCGTGTATCGTGCATGCCGCGGCACTTCGCTTGGAAACGTTAGGTCGTCGAACCCTTGCAGCTTGGCGCATTCAAACTCAGTTAGCTTCCGCAAGCCTCGCGGCGAGAATATGAACGGCACGTTGTGGCCGCCTTTGCCCATATTGGCGGTCAGTGTTGGGCATGTCCCCTTTACTTTCGGCCGGACAATGTACTTGCGAAGCTGGTAAATCTCGTGATCTTCTGAGCGAAGGCCATCGATCATACGATAATATTTGTTGTCGCGATCGAGGTAGTACTCGGCATCCACATCCGCATCGAATTCGACATAGTCTTCGAGCCGTTTCTTTACCGACGACAATTTGGAGGGCCAGCGTACCGCTCCGTCCCAAAAATGGTCCGTCGAGAATGCGAGCATGAAGAGGCGCGGACGTTGTTGCGGAAGACGAGTATACTCATGCGTACTCAGCACCTGTGCGTTGCCATCAGCGAACCAGTAGCCTGCGCGCCGGATTGCGCTTTGAACTTGGAGGAACCACTCGCCGCCGTTGCCATCCCTCAAGAACGGAGAGTTTTCGAGAACCAGAACGCTCGGTCTGTCCTTACCCCACTCCTTCAAAAGTCGAATTATCTCGAAGAAGGTCTGGCCGCGTTCATCGTCAAAACCCAAGCGATTACCCGCCTGAGAAAAGCTTTGGCAGGGAAAGCCGGCGTGAAGCACATCGACGGGATCGAGCTCACTCGCGCGCAGATCACGAACGTCTTGCTGATGGAGCTTCGTGCTCGAAAAATTGGCTGCATATGTTGAGCAAGCATGGTCATCCCATTCGCAAGCCCATGAAGTGTCTATCGAGTGATCTTCGAATCCTCGGCAAAAACCGCCAATCCCCGCGAAAAGCGCCCCAGAAGTGTAGCGTTTAGATCGTTGTTTTCCCACCATCAAAGGTCTCTAGCATGACTTTTTGCGGTTGTGCAGCCGGAAAGTGCATGGTCATGACAATTTGTGACTGGCGCCGGCCATGATTGAGGGTTTTCCCATCATTACTTCACTTCAAACGGAACAAGAAAGCCGTCTTCATGGTAGAAGCGCTCACTTTACACCCGTAGAAGATGGAGGCGGGATTCTGAAACCTCCAACTTAAGTCGGCAGATAGGTCGTTAGTTCGCGCGAGCGTTTGGGCCGAACTCTAGCCGTGAATGATGATTCCTCGATGGAGTAACACTCCCATCTCATTTGGCATTCTAATGTTTTGCGTCACCTCCTCACCAAGAACAGTTCTGTAAGTGAGTGAGACAGGCACATATTCGGTCGGCACGCTGACTTTTATCTCGCGGTTGTGAGCGTAGGCCGGTGCGCTCTCTTCTGAATCGCAGGGCAACATTCTTCCGTAAACGGAATTCCTCGCGCTCATGTCGGAGTAGGCCTCAAGCTCTACCAAACGACCATCGGCGCTCAACAAGTCGCCTAGAGAAATTGACATCGTTTCTGTGTCGGTTTCATTCGACGTGTCACGTTCGTTTCTTAGATTTGCGACTCTTCTCGGCATGACAAAACCGTGCCGATTGTTCGCATGATTGAACGCTGGATATAGGCTGGAATTGCCGTCAATGAGTGCTCGGCCTTCCAGCGAAACTTTCTCCAAATTGAGCGTGACATCATAGGCGGCGCTTCCGCCGATACTCTGGATCACGAGAAATAGTGTGTTCGTGCGTGTCACTTCTGCGCTTGGGCTGTCGTTTATCAGGCATATGCCCTCGCGCTCCTCAAAGTCTCTTCGGACCTGACCGTAATTCTCGAACAACTCACTTCTTAGGCTCTCGTGGAGACCAAAATCTACGACGGGTAGGCCGAACATCTGCGCATAAAGCTCGTTGCCGTCAGGCGCGCGCTCATCGCCGTTTCTAATCCTGTCGAATTGGCCACGTCCCAAATGGTCAACATCAAGATAGAGTATGTTAAAATTGGGCGCTTCACCGGCCACTGCATATTGCTCCAAGAGCCGGGCGTTCTTGCTATTTTGATACCAAAGAATCCCTGCCGAGATTGCCAGGAAGGCAATAAGGGCGACAAATATTTTGTCGCGAGCGCCGAACGCAATTTTCACGGTTGAAACGGCTTCTACGAGCCTAGATTCTTCCTGTGGTGCTATTCCCCAGTCTTTGGCTAGTTCAGTGTCTTCAAATGCCGGAGGGCCGCCTTCAAATGGCGAGAAAGTGAAATCGGCAATTGGCTCGGTATCACCTTCGGTACGGTAGTGATCGCGAACAATCTCGAACCATTCTCGGGCTTTGTCCTCATGATACGCATGAAGCCACGTCAAAAACCAAAGGATGTTCTGCTTTCCGCTTTTTTTGGAGTGACTGTCCTTCGACTGGATCGGTTCGAGAGTCTTAGTGACGAACACCGATTTTTTGTGACTTTTGAGTGCTGTGTCTTGTCCAGCGGTCGGATTTACTCCCGCCTGCTCCCAGATCGGATAAAGCTCAAAAAACAGATCATCTTCGGTCTTGTCGGGGCCAATGTAGCGCGTGTCGCGTATGTGCCTTACGAATTCTGCGAACTTATCAATAAGAAACAACTTATCCCGGACGAGTTGCTGTTCATATTGATATCCGTTTGTTGGCATATTCCGATCCAAGA
>JASJDE010000142.1 GCA_030065195.1 Erythrobacter sp.
CTGATCGTCGAACGCCGCATCTTCCAGATCCTGACCGCAAGCGAAGACAAGGCCGAAGGTATGGCGGCGTTCATCGAGAAACGCGAAGGGAACTGGAAGGGGCGATAGGTAACCTCAGGTCGATGCACTTTCATGCCTCCTTCTTCCTGGTCCCGGCGGCGTTCTTTTTCTTGCTGGGCGGAGGCCTGGGCTGGTTCACCGAACGGTCCGTCTTTTCGATCGGACTCGGTATTGCAGCGGTGATTTTTGTGGTTTGGGTGATTCTCGAACAGGTCTCGACCCATGGTCCACCGAACCTAGAACCGCACGTATTCACAATCGCGGCGTTCGTCGCAATTCTGGGTGGCGTGCCCGGATTGATTGGCGGAACGATTGGACGCGCAGCAAAACGGAGAAATTCGACATGAAGATCGCCTTTATCGGGCTTGGCAATATGGGCGGCGGGATGGCCGCCAACCTCGTGAAAGCTGGTCATGACGTGCGCGCTTTCGACCTCAGCGAAGCAGCCCTGGCTGCCGCACAGGAGGCGGGCTGCATACCCTTTGCGGGCGCATCCGAAGCCTGCGCTGAGGCCGAAGCCGTCGTCTCGATGCTGCCCAACGGGGCGATCGTTAAGTCCGTCTATGAAAGCGACGTGATCGGAAAGGCACCTGCGGGTGCAGTGCTGCTCGATTGCTCGACCATCGATGTCGCCACCGCCAAGGACGTCATATCGGCCACAAGCGCCGCCGGATACGAGATGGTCGATGCTCCGGTTTCGGGCGGAATTGCCGCGGCCAATAGCGGGACGTTGACCTTCATGGTTGGCGGCACCGAAGCGGCGTTCAGGCGAGCCGAACCTATTCTCGAAGCGATGGGCAAGGCCGTGATCCATGCCGGCGATGCCGGGGCCGGACAGACCGCCAAGATCTGCAACAACATGCTACTCGCGATCACCATGATCGGCACCGCCGAAGCGATGAAAATGGCGGAGAAACTGGGACTTGATCCGCAGAAGTTCTACGAAATCAGCTCCCAAAGCTCGGGCTACAACTGGTCGCTCAATGCCTACACGCCACTTCCCGGAGTGGGCGTCGAAAGTCCGGCAGACAATGGCTACGCCGGCGGCTTTGCCACACCGCTGATGGTCAAGGACTTGCGCCTGGCTATGGAAGCGGCGGAGACGGCCGACGCAGCCGTACCCCTCGGCGCGCGCGCGGCGGCACTTTACGAGGACTTCCTGGGCGCGGGCAACGAAGCTCTCGACTTTTCGGCAATCATCAAGACCTATTGATCTCGTCGATCACACGTTCCAGCCATTCGCGCGGGGCCTTGCGCCGCCCGATATCGGCGACAAACTCCTGACCACGCGCCACGCTGCGCAGCTTGCCGCCTTGGATCCAGCGATCCGGGCGGTCGTGGTAAGATAATCCGCCGCGCCTGAGCCATTTCGGCCGGCGCCAGAGGCTTGGTGGGCCTCCCGGCACTGTCAGCCTCAACGCGTCGCTCGCCCGGTTCGCCACCTGTCCTTCCCCGCGCCAGATCACATCGTTCGAACTGTGCATTGCGAGGGCGTGAGGATGGCCGAGCGCGAGCAAGCCATCCGGAACTTCGTCCGCCAAAGCGATGATCTCCTCAACCCGCAAATAGGCGAATATCCGATGATGCGGCTCTCCCGTCGCCTCCTCGGCAAACAATCCGAAGAACAAGAAAACGTCCCCTATTCCCACGCCCTGCCCCTCAAGGTGGGACTGCGCGGCGCTGTGCTGACCGAAAACGCAGGTTCCGTCTTCGCAGAACATGGGATCGTGATGGCAGAGATCGTCTGCACCCAGCCTTGCCCGACTTGCTTTCGATGCCAGCTCGCCCAGCCCCAGATCGCCATAGGATGTCTGTGAGGCAATCCCCGCCGGGATCGGCAGGCTGATCGGTCGGCCGTCCACGATCGGAGATGGTCCGCCGCCAGCGCTGCTGTCGAAACCCTTGCGCGAGAAGACGATCTTCATACATCTCCCATGACCCGCGACGAAAAGTTGCACAAGCTGCATCTTTCCTTGCTTTGCGGAGCACCTATTTAGGCGCTAAAGGCGCGCGAAATGGAACCCAATCGAAAAGTCACAGCCCTCATCATGGCAGGCAAGCGCTCGGGCGCGCTCGATCCGCTGGCCGAGCGCGCGGGCGTTGCCCAGAAATGCGTCGTTCCGGTCAACGGGGTCGCGATGATAGAGCGCGTGGTCCGCCAGGTTTCGGCTTGCGAAGCCGTTGGGGCAATCCGCATCGTCGCTCACGAACCGGAGGAGATTGCGCAGCAGCCGACCATTGCCACCCTGATCGAAGAGGGTCGGCTGGCATTTGCCGGTGGCCAGTTCAACATCGTCGACAGCGTGTTCTCCGGTGCAGAAGGCGCAGACTTCCCTCTGCTAATCACCACCGCCGACAATTGCCTCGTCACGCCCGAGGGTTACTCGGAATTCATCGGCAAGTGCCTGGAGGCTGAGTCAGCCGGTGCTGCCGGGCTCGCACGTAGGGAAGATGTCCAAGCTGCCGATCCAGAAGGACAGAAGAAGTTCTACGAGTTTAAGGACGGCGGCTATTCCAATTGCAACATGTACTGGCTGGGCAGCAAGGAAGCTCTAGGCGCCGCAGAAATCATGCGCGAAGGCGGGCAGTTCGTGAAGTTTCCCCGTCGCATCATTAAGGCGTTTGGCCTGATGAACCTTATCCGGTTCAGACTCGGTACGGGGTCGAAGGAGAAGCTGTTCGAGCAGATCTCGAAGCGCTTCGGATACAAGCTGACTCCGATCGTCCTGTCAGACGGGCACTACGCGATCGATGTCGACAATGAGCGGACCCATGCCGTGACCGAAAAGATACTCAAACGCCGCGAAGGTGACGCCGCAAGCGCCTAGCGCTACAGCCGGACGGGTCATGAAGCGGCTATTCCAGAATATCGGTTGGCTCCTCGGAGGACGCGGCTTCAACGCCGTGATGAGCCTGCTTTATCTCTATCTGGCAACGCACACACTTGGCCTCGAGAATTTCGGCTTTTTCGCAATCATAGTCGCTCTTGGGCAGACGGTGACGGGATTGGCGAACTTTCAGACCTGGCAATTCATCATCCGCTGGGGCGCGAATGGAGATGGACCGGCGGAGGCAACCGGCTTTGCGATAGCGTTGGACCTGCTTTCGGTGATGATGGGCGCTGTTATTGCGGCGCTTGTGGTCTGGACCGCACAGCTATGGCTGCCGCTTCCGGACGAATTGCTATGGCTGACATTTGGCTATTGCATCGTCTCGCTGCTCTCTATCCGCACCACGCCGACCGGTCTGTTGCGCCTTCGTTTCAAGTTCGCCACCGCCACGGGAGCAGAGGCGGTCCAACCCGCGATCCGCGCTGCGGGAGCGCTGCTTGCAGCCTTGTTTCTCCCCACGGTTGCCGGATTCATCATCGCGTGGGCCGCAGCCGAAGTCGCTGTTGCCATTGCTCTTTGGTACGTAGCTACACGCGATGAGCGGATCGACCTGTCGCGAATCAGCTTGACGCGAATCCCGGCGAGGCACCCGGATGCGTGGCGGTTCGTGTGGTCGACCAACATGTCGGGCAGTCTCTCGATCGCCGGCAAGCAAGTCATTATCCTGCTTGTCGGTACGTTCGGCGGGGCGGCTTTGGCGGGTGGGTTCCGCGTCGCCGCGCAGTTGGGACAAGCGCTTGTTACCCTAGCGCAAACGATCTCCAAGGCGATCCTGCCCGAACTGGTTCATGACGAGAAGAACGCGTTGGAGATGACCCGGCGAATGGCCAACATCGCAGTTATCGCCGGCGTGCTCGCAGTGGTTATGGCGCTGGTGTTCGGGCGCTGGGGCCTTGCGACGATTGCCGAAGACGATTTCTCCGGCTTCTATTGGGCGATGGTGATTCTCTCCATCGCCGGCGCAGTCGAACTAGTCGGAGCCAGCCTTGAATCCCTCCTAGTGTCTGCCGGACGCGCGCACACCGCCTTTATCGTGCGCGCCGTGCCGACGGTGCTGGCGCTGGTGTTCCTGAGCGCAGCTATCGACTGGAACGGCGCAAAAGGTGCGGCCTTTGCAGTACTGGGATCGAGCTCGCTCGCGGTGATCGGGCTATACGTTGCGATCCTCAACCTGCGCGAGATCAAGATCGTCGTGCAGACTGAACCGGAAGCCAGGCCGGAAAGGCTGAAAGTGGACGAGGCCCAACCGAAAATCGCGCCGCCCGCCGAGTGACCTTGTTTAGCCCGCTGGCTCGCTCCAACCCAGCTTGGGCTTTCTGGCGGCAGCGGTTTCATCGAGCCGTCGCCGCGGTGCGTAGTAGGGCGCCTGTTTGAGCGTTTCGTCTCCTGCCAGTGCCCGCTCGGTCACATGACGGAAGGCGGTGATGAACTGGTCGATCGAAGCCTTGCTCTCGGTCTCGGTTGGCTCGACCAACATCGCGCCGTGCACCACCAGCGGGAAATACACCGTCATTGGGTGATAGCCTTCGTCGATCAGCCCTTTGGCGAGATCGAGCGTCGAGAGACCTCCGCCGAAATCCCTATCCCCAAACAACGCCTCGTGCATGCACGGGCCGGAGTCCGCATAGGGAGCGTAGAGAATATCTTCAAGACTCCGAAGAATGTAGTTGGCGTTGAGCACCGCGTCTTCGGCGACCTGTTTCAAGCCATCCGCTCCGTGGCTGAGCATATAGGTCAGCGCGCGGGTGAACATGCCCATCTGGCCGTGGAACGCCGTCATTCGGCCGAAGGTCTGGCCGCGCGTTTCTTCGCGCGATTCCTCTTCGACCAGCGAGAATTCGCCATCTTCGTCCTTGCGCACGAAGGGAAGCGGCGCGAACGGCATCAGCGCTTCTGAAAACACCACCGGGCCTGAGCCGGGACCGCCACCGCCATGCGGTGTGGAAAAGGTCTTGTGCAGGTTGATGTGCATGGCATCGACGCCAAGGTCACCGGGACGAACCCGCCCGACGATGGCGTTGAAGTTGGCCCCGTCGCAATAGACGTAGCCGCCCGCCGCATGGACCGCATCGGCGATCTCGCGGAAGTCCTTTTCGAACAGCCCGCAAGTGTTGGGATTGGTGATCATCACCGCCGCCACATCCGGGCCGAGCCGCGCCTTGAGCGCCTCGACATCGACGCGGCCTTGTGGCGTCGCCGGAATATCCTCGACCTTGTAGCCAGCGAAGGCAGCCGTTGCCGGGTTGGTGCCGTGCGCGCTTTCCGGCACCAGCACGACTTCCCGTGCGTCCCCGCGCGCCGTGTGGGCCGCCCGGATCGCAAGGATACCGCAAAGCTCGCCATGCGCGCCTGCCTTTGGGCTCATCGCGACGCCGGGCATGCCGGTCAGCGTCTTGAGCCAATCGGCCAGCTGGTGGATGACTTCGAGCGCACCCTGCACGCTCTGCTGCGGCGCGAGCGGGTGGATATCGGCGAAACCGGGCAGCCGCGCCATCTTCTCGTTGAGGCGCGGATTGTGCTTCATCGTGCAGCTGCCGAGCGGGAAGAAGCCGAGGTCGATCCCGTAATTCTGCCGGCTGAGGCGGGTGTAGTGACGCACCGTCTCGGGCTCGGTCAGGCCGACGAGGCCGATCGGTTCGGAACGCTCCAGCCCGGCCAAGCGCGTGGGCGCGCCGGTATCGATCTCGGGAAGGTCGACGCCAGTGACTTCAGCATGGCCAATTTCGAACAGCAGCGGCTCTTCAAGCATCAGCGCGTGATTGCCGGTGGTGGTCGCCGGGCCGGTGTGAATGCCGTCTTCGGAGACTTCCATGGTGGGTTTCCAGCCGGATTTGTTGGGCGCGTTCATTGTGCGGTCTCCTTGGCCAGCACTGCTTCGAGCTCAGTCGCGAGCGTTTCGATATCTTCCTCGGTGGTCAACTCGGTGACGGTGACAAGCAGCGCGTGATCGAGCGCTGCGACGCCGGGATAGAGCCTTCCGAGCGACACGCCGCCCAGAACACCGCGGTCCGCAAGTTCGCGTACGATGTCGCGCGCGGGCTTGCCGTCGAGCATCAGGGTGAACTCGTTGAAGAAGGCATTGTTAAGGAGCTTCACTCCCGGCACATTCTCCAGCCTGTCGGCAGCAATGCAGGCAAGGCGGTGGTTCTCCGCCGCCAGTTCGCGCAGGCCTTTCTCGCCGAGCAGAGTCATGTGGACGCTGAACGCCAGCGCGCACAGCCCGCTATTGGTGCAGATGTTGGAGGTCGCCTTTTCGCGTCGGATATGCTGCTCACGGGTCGAGAGCGTCAGCACGAAACCACGGCGCCCTTCGGCATCCACGGTCTCGCCGCAGAGCCGCCCGGGCATCTGGCGGACATGCTTGGGGTCACGCACCGCGAACAGGCCGAGATATGGACCACCGAACTGGAGTCCGACACCGATCGCCTGTCCCTCGCCAACCACGATGTCCGCGCCGAGCTCGCCTGGCGACTTGATCGCGCCCAGCGCCACCGGTTCGGTGTTGACTGCAACCAGCAGCGCGCCCTTGGCATGGGCGGCTTCGGCGACCTTCGACAGATCGCTGACGCGGCCGAGAATGTCGGGATACTGCACCACCACGCACGCCGTTTCGTCGTCGATCCGGCCGATCAGCCCTTCGAGGTCCGGCTCGGTCTGGATCGCGGGTTGCGCATCGGCAATCGTGTCGCCGGTAAATTGCGCCATGGTCTTCACAACCTGCGCGTAATGCGGGTGCAGCGCTCCGGACAGCACCGCGCGCTTGCGCTTGGTTACCCGGCCCGCCATCGCGACCGCTTCCCAGCACGCGGTCGAGCCGTCATAGAGCGACGCATTGGCAACGGCACAGCCGTAGAGCCGCGCGACCTGCGTCTGGAACTCGAACAGCATCTGCAGGGTGCCCTGCGCGATTTCGGGCTGATAGGGCGTGTAGGCGGTCAGGAACTCACCGCGCTGAATCACCGTGTCGACGCTCGCCGGAATGTGATGGCGATAGGCCCCGGCACCGAGGAAGAACGGCGCATCGCCTGCGGCTAGGTTCTTGTTCGCCAACCCCTTCATATGCCGCTCGACCGCCATTTCGCTGGCATGCATCGGCAGGTCGCGGATCGGCCCGTCAAGCCGCGCGACTTCGGGCACATCGACGAACAGGTCATCGATCGAGGACGCGCCAATGCGCTCCAGCATATCGGCGCGGTCGGTATCGGTAAGAGGCAGGTAACGCATGTCTAGTAGCCTTGAAGGTTAGGCGGGATGGCCGCACAGATACGCAGCGGTTTGCTCAAAGGTTGTCGACAAACGCCTTGTAGGCTTTCTCGTCCATCAGCCCTTCAAGCTCTGAGCTGTCGCCGACACTCATACGGAAGAACCAGCCTTCTTCCTCGGGAGAGGAATTGACCAGCGCGGGTTCCTCTTCGAGCGAGGAATTGCCTTCGGTCACCTCGCCGCTGATCGGCGCGTAGACGTCGCTCGCGGCCTTGACGCTTTCAACCACCGCCGCGTCGCCGCCCTTGTCGAGCATCGTGCCGACATCGGGAAGTTCGACAAAGACGATGTCGCCCAATTGTTCCTGCGCGTAATCGGTGATGCCGACCGTGGCGCTGTCGCCTTCGACATCGATCCATTCGTGTTCATCGGTGAAGTAACGCGGCATTGATCAGTTTCCCCTGTAGTAGCGATGCGGGACAAACGGCATGGGTGTAACGGTGGCGGGAAGGCGCTTGCCGCGCACTTCGCATTCGAGCGCGGTGCCTTCGGCGGTGTGCTCTGTATCAATGTAGGCCATGGCAATCGGTGTCCCGAGCGTGGGCGAGAACCCGCCGCTGGTGACGGTGCCGACTTTAGTGTCGCCGGAATAGACTTCCGCGCCCTCGCGCGCGGGCATGCGGCCATCGAGCGTCAGGCCAACCCGCTTGGTCGCGAGCGTCCCAGCCTCGATGTCAGCGAGCCGCGCGGTGACCGCCTTGTGTCCGTGAAAACCGCCTTCGGTACGGCGCTTCTTGGACAGTGCAAAGGCGAGATCGGCGCTCACCGGATCGGTGTTTGTGGTGAGATCGTGCCCGTAAAGCGGAAGGCCCGCCTCGAGCCGCAAGCTGTCGCGCGCACCGAGCCCAGCAGGCTCTACGCGCTCGTCGGCGATCAGAGCATCGGCCAGCACTTCAACCTTACTTTCATGGACGGCAATCTCGAAGCCATCTTCGCCGGTGTAACCCGCACGGCTGACCCAGATATGACCGCCGCCATATTCGAACAGCCCGGCGGTCATAAAAGTCAGTTCGCCCGTGCCGGGGATCAGCTGCTCCAGCACTTCGCCCGCTTTGGGGCCTTGCAGCGCGAGCAACGCGAAATCATCGAAATGGGTGAGCGTGATCTCGTCGGGCAGGTGCTCACGCAAATGGGCGATGTCGTCCCACTTGCACGCCCCGTTGACCACCAGCGCGAGATGCGGACCCGTGTTGGTGACCATCAAGTCGTCGATGATCCCGCCCGCTTCGGTGAGCAGCAACGAATAGCGCATCTTCCCCGGCTTAAGGTTCGTGATCGCGCCGGGAAGCAGCCTTTCGAGCTCGTGTGCCGCGCCCTCACCTTTCAATGCGAGCTGGCCCATATGAGACACGTCGAACAGGCTGGCGCTTTCCCGGGTCCAGTTGTGCTCGGCGACGATGCCGTCATACTGGATCGGCATTTCGTAGCCCGCGAACGGGACCATGCGCGCGCCGAGCTTGCGATGCCACGCGTCGAGCGGCAGCGTGCCCAACGGTTCTGCTTCTTCCGGTGTTTCGTTGTCGCTCAAAATTAGTCCCCGAACAGGTGCGCAACGCCTCAATATGAAGCATCGTTCCTGCCCCCTCTGTCGGGAAACCTGAGAGCTTCAGCGAGCCAGAGCCCGCCTCCCCTTCGGTGGTGTGAGCGCAGCAGCGCCCGCACGCTTTCCAGAGTGCCTGTGCCTTGTCGCGGTCCGTTTGCCTGAGAGTTTCCGGGGCGGTTGCTCCTTCGGCGCCAA
>JASJDE010000143.1 GCA_030065195.1 Erythrobacter sp.
ATAACCGACATCGACTTCGACCGAAGGCTCGGTGAAGGGGAAATAGGACGGTCGCAGGCGCAGCACGATATCCTCGCGTTCGAAGAACGCCTTGAGGAAGGTTTCGAGTGTCCATTTGAGATGGCCGAGATGGATGCCCTCGTCGATCACCAGCCCTTCGACCTGGTGGAACATCGGCGTGTGGGTCGCGTCACTGTCCGAGCGATAGACCCGGCCCGGAGCGATAATTCGCACCGGCGCGCCGCCGGGATTGGCCCTGGCGATGTTCTTCATCGTGCGGATCTGCACCGGCGAAGTGTGCGTGCGCAGCAACATCTCGCCACCATTCGGCGCTGTGTCGGGGAAGTAGAACGTGTCGTGCATCGCCCGCGCCGGATGGCTTTCATCCATGTTGAGCGCGGTGAAGTTATGCCAGTCGTCCTCGATCTCCGGACCTGTCGCAACCGCGAAGCCGAGATCGGCGAAAATTTCCGCCAATTCGTCCATCACCTGGCTGACCGGGTGGATCGAGCCCTTGGGCAGGTCGGGAGCGGGCAAGGTCAGGTCGATCGTCTCGCTCGCCAGCTGCGCTTCAAGCGCGGCTGCTTCGAGCGTGGCCTTGCGGGCCTCGATCGCATCGGCGACTTCGGCGCGGATAGCCTGGATCGCAGGCCCTGCCGTCTGGCGCTCTTCCGGCGACATGCCGCCAAGGGTCTTGAGAGCGAGGCTGATCCAGCCCTTCTTGCCGAGCGATGCAACCCGCTCGTCTTCCAAGGCCTCGAGCGTATCGGCGCCCGCAATCGCGGTCAGCGCGACGTCTTTTTGTGAATTCAATTCGGTCATGGTCTGCAAGAAGAATTGCCTAGTGGATTGAGCGGGTCCGCTAGCGGCAATTGCCCGCACATGCAAAGCGACATTGCTGCGTCTTGGCGAATTCTTGCGGCGGCAAAGCGCTCAATCGGCGGCTTCGGGTTCGTGCAAGCCCTGCACTGCCTCTCCGGCGATCGCCATCCGTGCCTGCGCAGCGGCGATCAGCAAAGGCTTTTCCAGCTTAGCGTAGGCGCTGGGCGCCATACCCATGAAACGTTTGAAGTCGCGCACGAAGTGGGCCTGGTCGTGATAATGGTGATCAAGCGTGCTCAGCCAGTTCAGCGACGGATCGAGCATGAACTGGGCAAGGCTCCGAAGGAAGCGCTGACGGCGCAGCAGGAGCTTCGGGGTAAAACCGAAGGCCTTGCGCGAAAGGCGCTCCAGCGAGCGAACATTCATATCCACTCGCTCGGCCAACTCGGACACAGTCGCGATCTCCGGATCGACCAGCGCGGTGTTGATTGCGGCGATCTTGCCCGCATTGCGAACGGGGCTGCCGATCATGCCGGCCATGTGCGCCTCGATCACTTCAAGCTCCGCAGCAAACCCGCCTTCGCAAGCAGCCAGTGCATCCGCCAGCGGATGAAACGCTGCAAAAGCCTGGTCGGTTGTGCCGTCCACCGCACGATCGGCATAGTCGCCCGCCTTTCCCTTGACGAATGTCGCCCAGCCCAGCGGCATCAGACCGATACCCCAGCTGGATCCGGATCCGATCCGAAAACGGCTGGCGAGGCTGGTCGGGCCGGAAACGGAAAAGGCAGGCGTATCCATCAACTCGCCCGGCCCGATCGAAGCCTGCGAAAAGCCTTCCGACATGAAGCGGAGATTGGGCCATTCGGGGTGGAGGTAGTCTTCCAACCAGGCTTCGTTTGGAGAGCATTTGACGTCGGTGTGGTAGTAGGTTGTAACGAATGGGCGCAGATCTTCTGCGGGAAGCGCAAATCGGACCTTTACGGCGGGACCACCAATCGCGCGGTTCATCACGCTCTCCCCGCCGATGCGGAGTCAGCGCGACGGCTTGTCGAGAGTCTGCGCCGCGCTGCCCCAGATCCGGGCGCGGGCTTCCATGAATGATGACAGGATCGGGTGATCAAGCGCGGCATACTCGCTGGGGTTCATGGTCATGAATTCATGGAATTCACGGGTGAACTGTGCCTGATCGTGATAGTGCCCGTCCATAGCTTCGGTCCAGCGTGTTCCACGATGGAGCATGAAGCTGGTCAGGCTGCGCATGAAGCGCTGGCGGCGCATGAGCAGCTTGGGTGTAAATCCGAAATAGCGTCGACACACCCGTTCAAGGGTTCGAATGCTCATGCCGCACGCATCGGCGAGGTCGCCCACCGCCGTGTATGACACATCCACCATCGCCTCGTGGACCCGCATGATTTTCGGCTCGTCGCGGTTGGGCCGCATCAATCGAGTGAGATCCTGGACGAACGCTTCGAATTGCGCGTCCTTGTCCGCGCTCGGATCGCACAGCACGTCGGACAGGCAATCGAACTTGGCGAATGCCGGATGATTGGCTCCGTCGCATACGACGTTGGCCAAGTCGCGGGCATCGGCATCGATGAACCGCGCCCAACCCAGCGGGAGAAGGCCTACACCCCACATTCGCGAGGCGCCCAGCTCGAACTGACAGGGCAGCGAACTCGGTCCGGTAGCCGTGAAGCGCACACCGTTGACGTGGGTGTCGCCAATCCGAGCGTCGGGCATGCCGCCCCCGAAAAACCTGATCCCGGCCCATTCGGGCTGCAGGTAATCGCGTACGGTCGCGCCGTCCTCTGTCTCCAGCGTCAGGTGATAGAGCGTGGTGAAGCACCCGTCGAACTGACTCGGCGGCGGATGGAATTCGCTATGAACGACGGCTTCGGGCAATTCGCCCGCGCCGTTTGATTTACCCTGCCCCATGCGTGGATATGTGCGCGATTTGGCGAAATTTTACAAGGGAAATGGCGTATATCTACAAGCGAAAGGGGCGCCGAACCTTAGGTCCGACGCCCCTTTTCCAAAGCGATTACAGAAATGTGCGCGGTTACGCCGGCAAAGCTTCCTTGGCTTGGGCGATAACGGCCTTGAATGCCGCTTCTTCGTTCATCGCGAGATCGGCCATGACCTTGCGATCGAGTTCGATCCCGGCAAGCTTCACGCCGTGCATGAACTGCGAATAGGTCAGCCCTTCGGCGCGGACCGCCGCGTTGATGCGCTGGATCCACAATGCGCGGAAGTTGCGTTTCTTAACCTTGCGGTCGCGATAAGCGTACTGGCCGGCCTTTTCGACCGCCTGACGGGCGACGCGGATGGTGTTCTTGCGGCGACCGCGATAGCCCTTGGCCTGTTCGAGGATCCGCTTGTGCTTGGCGCGCGTGGTGACGCCGCGTTTGATGCGAGGCATATCTCTTTCTCCTTACTCCGCGATCAGTCGAGCCCGTACGGGGCCCACTTTTTCACTGTCTTGGCATCGGCATCCGAAATGACCGAGGTGCCGCGGTTCTGGCGGATATACTTCGCATTGTGGCTGATCAGGCGGTGGCGCTTGCCGGCGACACCGTGCTTGACCTTGCCGTTGGCGGTGATCTTGAAGCGCTTCTTCACACCGCTCTTGGTCTTGAGCTTGGGCATTTTCATCTCCTTTGATCAGAGACACGTCCGATCAGCCCTGGCAGCCCTGTGAGCCAGGCCGAACGCTTGATTCGTGTCATTGAAGGCCGCGCACATAGGGGCGAGGCCGCCTGTAGGCAAGCGTTTTGAGCGCGCACCGCATTCTCGCGCCGAGACATGGACCGCATGTTACACTGTCCAGAACGAGAAAGTCGCCGGACCGACTGGGGAAGCAGGCAAACCATCGTGGAATCCAATTTGCCCGCGCTCTACCGTGTAGGAAAGCGCCTTGCCGTCGGCTTCGTCCGTTACCCCATTGCCTCGAGCACATCCTCAAGCCGCGCAGGATCTCCCAACGCCAACACGGTGCCGTCGCTGTCGGCTTCGAGCGGGTTGCCTTGCCAGTCGGCCATCATCCCGCCGGCGCCTTCGACCACCGGGACCAGAGCGGCGTAGTCGTGGATCTTGAGTCCTGTCTCGATCACCAGGTCGATATGCCCGCTTGCGAGCAATGCGTAATTGTAGCAATCGCCGCCATAGACCGGCCAAGGGCGTTTCGGATATGCCGCCGAGACCACCCGCAAATAGGCGTCGGCTTCCCGTTCGCTGAAGCAATGCGGGCTGGTCGTGGCAACCGACATTCCCTCGAAGGCCGGGCACGGCCTGGTCTTGACCGGTCGACCGTTGAACATCGTTCCCTCGCCGATCCTGCCCGTCCAGCGCTCTCGCTGGACCGGTTGGTCGATCACGCCGATCACCGGCCAGCCGTCCTGCATCAGCGCGATCAGCGTGCCGAACATTGCCCGACCCGCGACAAAGCTCTGCGTCCCGTCGATCGGGTCCAGCACCCACTGCCGCCCCGCGGCTTCGTTGCGCGTGCCGTATTCCTCGCCGATGATCCCGTCATCGGGAAAGACCTCTTCGATAATCGCACGCATCGCCGCTTCGGCAGCACGATCCGCTTCGGTCACGGCTGAGTGATCGGCTTTCGTCTCGGCTTCCCAGTCACCGCGGAACAGTGGACGGATGGCTTCGCCAGCCGCATCTGCAAGCCTTTCCGCCAGTGCCATATCCCGTCCAAAATCGACCGAATTCATAGGTAAACCTTTGATTTTGCGCTTTGCCTCGACCTCGCCTATAGGCAAAGCCCCTACACGGTACATCCATCTGAATCTTCGACGCGACATTTTTCGTGAGCCGTATCACGCGCAACATGCCGCTTCTTATGATATCATTGCTTCGATTGATTGGCGCATAGCCACAAAACAGGGGTTGGGGAACAATGCCGGAGCGGGCCGCTCTGAACATTACGCGGGTTGGCGAACCACCGGGGATGGTGGCGCAATCGGGCAAGACCCGAACCGGCATGCCGTTGTCCCTGAACCGCGCTGCCGCAGACGATCTCGATCCCTGGATCGCGCGGATCGTCGTCGCCAAGGTCGAAACCACGCCCGACTTCAGGCTCGACTGCGGCCTGTGCAACGACATCGCATTCGAGCGGCTGCTGGTCGGCGGCGAATGGACGGTCAAGACAGTCGATGGTCCGCGACGTTTCGGCTCCGAACCTGTCCTTGTCGGTCCCCATTCGCGGCATATGCCTGTCAAATGCAAAGGAACCATGTCGACCCTCGGCGTGGGATTTCGGCCGGGGGCCCTGCGCAAGCTGTTCGGCCGCGACTTGCCTTCGCTGGTCGATCGCATCGAACCCGGCGATCCCATGGGTTTGCTGACAGACGGTGGGGCCTCGAACTTCTCGAAGGAGGCCAGCGCCGCAGAATGGGCCGACCTTCTCGAAGAACGCGTGCGATACTTCATCGAACGCCTCCAGCCCGAACCGCCCGAGCCGCTCAGTTCGGCGTTCGAATATGCCAGCTTCGCCAATCCCAATATTGCGCCCGGCGAATTCGCCGACGCCCACGGGATCAGCCTGAGGACGCTTGAACGCACGGTACGGCGCGATTTCGGGTTGCCGCCGCGAACCGTTCTTCGCCGCGCACGCGCGCTCGACCTGGCGGCGCAATTGCTCGGAATATCGGACACGACGGAAGAACAGGAATTTCTCCTGCGGTACTTCGACCAATCGCACTTGATCCGCGAATTCCAGGCGTTCTTCGGCGTAACCCCGCAGGCGTTCCGGAAATCGCCAAAACTGCTGCTGACCATCAACCTCGAAACGCGGGCCGCACGCAGGCTCGAAGAGCTCGACCGGCTGCGACCGGGGGAAAAGCGCCCATGGCAGGCAGCGACGCAGGCTGACAACAGCTAGCCGGTCCAGAAATCGTAGGCTGCCCGCTGGTGCAGCGCGACATAGGCTTTGGCTTTGCTGCCCTCCCAGTCGGTCGGCCACTCTCCGGGTAGGTCCGCGCTCAAGTGAGATCGGGAGACGAACCAGCCCTGACCCGGCAATCCGTCGGACTGCCGTACCACCAGCACCGCCAGACCCGGCTCGCCCGAGACGCGCCCATCCTCGTCAATGGCATCGAGAACGGTGCACAATTGTCGCATCAGCGGACGTGTAAAGCGGTGGCCGAGCAGGCCAAGCATCTGCGAATAGGTGAGCGGATTGCGAGCGCGTGCAGCGCCGATCAGGATTTCGCGCACTTCTTGTTTGTCGAATCTCATTCGACCTCCGCGCACGCATGACCGGGGACGCGCATTGGCTGCGCGGCCATTACGAACTTCTAATCGAACAACGAACTGACACTGCTTTCATCGGCAATCCGGCGGATCGCTTCGCCGACAAGCGGCGCGATCGGCAGGGTGCGGATGCGATCGGAGCTTTCCGCTGCTTCGGTCGGACGGATCGAATCCGTGATCACCAGCTCCTTCAGCTGGGATCCGTCGATCCGGGCCACCGCTCCACCGGACAGGACCCCATGCGTGATGTAGGCCGCAACCGATTTCGCCCCGCCTTCGAGCAGCGCGTCTGCCGCATTGCACAGGGTCCCACCCGAATCGACGATATCGTCGATCATGATGCAATGCCGCCCTTCGACTTCGCCGATAATGTTCATCACTTCGCTTTCGCCCGGCCGGTCGCGGCGTTTGTCGACGATTGCAAGGGGTGCGTTGTCGAGGCGCTTGGCAAGCGCGCGCGCGCGGACCACGCCGCCGACGTCGGGCGAGACGACCATCAGATCCTGGTCCCCGTAGCGCGCCTGTATGTCCGCCGCCATGACCGGGGCGGCGTAGAGATTGTCGGTCGGGATGTCGAAGAAGCCCTGGATCTGACCTGCGTGCAGATCGACCGCGAGCACGCGGTCCGCGCCGGCCTCGGTGATTAGGTTGGCGACCAGCTTGGCCGAAATCGGTGTGCGCGGTCCCGGTTTGCGATCCTGCCGGGCATAGCCGAAATACGGAACCACGGCGGTGATCCGCTTAGCCGAGGCGCGGCGCAGCGCATCGATGCAGATCAGCAATTCCATAAGATTGTCGTTGGCCGGATAGCCGGTCGGCTGGACCAGGAAGACGTCTTCGCCGCGCACGTTCTCGTGGATCTCGACGAACACTTCTTCGTCGGCGAAACGACGGACGCTGGCATCGGTCAGCGGGATTTCGAGATAAGCCGCAATTGCGCGTGCAAGCGGCAGGTTCGAATTGCCCGACATGATTTTCATGATTGCGAATCCCCAGCTCGACGTTCGCAGACTCGCCTAGCCGAGCGTCATGGAAACGCAACAGAGCTGGCCGGGTTGTCGTCAAGTCAGTGGACGCACGCGCCCTGGGCCGGAGAATCGAGCAAGGCTCGGTTCGGCAGGTTCAGTTTTCGGAACGGTTTTTCGGCAGATCGGATGAGCCGAAATGGAGCGATCCGACGCTTACCCCTTTGCAGGATATCAGTTTGCGGAGGGCTAAAGTCATGTTTGGAAATCTCGACAATATCCATTTCCTGATCGGAACCGCGATCCATCCGCCCGATCCGCAGGTGGGCGTGAAGTCGGGTCATGTGATCGAACTGGATTTCAAGAACCGGCAAATCAATTCGGACTTCTTCACCGGCCACACGGTGCTGTCGGAATTCTACGCCGGGCGCGAGCACATCCCGAAAGTCGGGAAGCTGCCGGCGCATTCGAACGCCTTCACCGTCACGAATGTGAATTGGTTTCGCGACGGCGTCGAGTTCAAGGCTTCCGGCCACACCGAAACGTTGCTCACGCTCAAGATACTCCCGGGGATCGACTACGAGATGACGTTCAAGATGAAGCCGGACGGCACGGGCATGGTGAAAGGAGCGCATGACGGTTATCCCGCCTACGAGATCAAAGGCATTATGGGCAAAGACACGAAGCGTTTCACGAAGATCTACTCCTACATGCATGGCGCGGAAGAGCTTTGGAGGCTTTCTCCGCCGCTCGATGTCAATTTCATGAAGGGCATCAGATTGTAGCCGCATTCCGCCGGAAGCATCCGCTGCGGTGGCCTGTTTCCGATCTTCCGCATCGCCGGTGCCGCGCCCGGCCTTGCCCGGGACAATTGGCAATAGAATCAAGATCGCGCCTCGGCTGCGCGCCGCATCAATCTCGCAGCGCGTCCAGCAACATCGTCGCGCGCTTCGCCACCGATTTGCGCTTGTCCTTCGAGTGATGCTCAAGCTGCGGCTTGAGCCAGGCACGCAATTCGGCATCGCCTTCGGACCAGTCGAACAGGGCGATCATCGAGTTCTGCAGCACGATCCAGTCGTCGTGCTCGGCAAGATTGCGTTGCATGATCGCCTGCGCCGCCGATTTCTGGGCGGCAGACATATCCGGCTCAAGCGCTTCGAACAGCTTCGCCAGCGTCCATTGCGCAGACGGCTGATCGAGCGCGCCGATCTCCTCGATGAAACGATCGATAAAGGGCACGAGCAGGTCGTGGCGCTCGATCTCGACCCGGCGCATCGCATTCGAGACTCGAAGGCGCACGACCTCGTCTTCGCTGCGGTAGCAATCGTAGAGTTCGGAGAACCTGTCGGGATTCGCCAACACCGTCTCGACCACGTCGATCGTCCGCCCCAGCGAATTGGGGTGGCCGCCGGTCAGCATGGTCTCGAACGCTTCAGTCATCGATCAGCTGCGATGCGGTGTAATCCGGTGTTCGCCGCGGATCCAGCGCACGGTGCCCGAGCTCGCGCGCATCACCACGCTTTCGGTCGTCATGATCGTCGCCCCGGTCGACTTCTTGCGCTTCTTCACGCCATCGAGCAGCGATCCCGACGTGACTCCGGTGGCGGCGAAGATGCAGTCGCCCTTGGCGAGATCGTCGAGCTTGTAGATGCGGTTCAGGTCGGTGATGCCCCACTTCTTTGCGCGGGACATCTCGTCATCGTTGCGGAACACCAGCCGGCCGTTGAACTGTCCGCCGACGCAGCGCAACGCCGCGGCGGCGAGCACGCCTTCGGGGGCACCGCCCTGACCCATATACATGTCGATGCCGGTGTCTTGATCGGTCACCGCGATCACGCCCGCGACATCGCCATCCCCGATCAGGTGCACACCGCAGCCGAGCGCGCGCAGTTCGACAATCA
>JASJDE010000144.1 GCA_030065195.1 Erythrobacter sp.
TGATATTGAGCATGTGTCAGTTTCAGTTCGGGAAGTTTCTCAAAACAGCCCGCTTCGGCACCGAATTGAGGGTTTCATTGTTGCCGCTCTCTCGCCTGGGCTGACCGAGGACATGCCCGCCGACATTCTTGATACACTGTTCGGAATAGACGTTCCCGACTCCTACGATGGGTTTGTGACGCTACTTGTTTTGGTTGTGGGGTTGTGGGGTGCCGAAAAAGCGATCCAGCGGCTCAAGAGAGCCAAAAAGGACTATGAACGTGCTGATCTGGAGAAGCGCGAAAAGGACATTCAGGCAGAACGCCGCCGACTGACCAACCAAGCGGCCAACAGAGCCAGCATTCCAGATGACCAGCTCGATGAAGCTATCACTGCGACACTCGGCAAGCGCCCGGCCTCTCTCGCAAAGCAAGCGCTAGAATGGCTCAAACCTGCCAGTAGGCACGATGCTGTGGCGGTCAGGACACCCGGTGGTGAGGCTATCCAAAAGAAGGCAATTGATGCCCTTCCTTCGGATTTGGAATTGGCAAGTCATCAACCGCCAACCGAGACTGACACTTACGAGAATGTCACCGTAAAGTTCTTCGCGCATGATCGGGAAAATCCCAAACGCTGGGCCGCTTCGATTTCTGAAGTCGCTGAAGGTCGAAAGTCATTACACCTTGCGCCAGACATTGACGCCGAGGCTTTGTTCACTCGCGACAAGGTCAAAGCTGACGTGCTTGTAACGTCTGTGCTAGATGCCGATGGTGACTATGAGCCAAGCATCTACTATCTTGCGAGGGTCTATGACGATCAACCTGCGTAAAGCCATTGAGCAAGGCAAGCTCGATCAGTTCATCGCCGAACGTGAGGGCGAGATTGGCGACTTGGACGCCTTCAATCGCACGGTTGAGGCAATGGTCGGAAAGTCGAAAGCAACTCCGGAAGCATCTGATCGGGACGGTGGCGACGATTGAAGCGGTATTCCGCTTCCTTGGCGTATTTCCAGAGGTGCTTGCCGCTCACATGAATGTGAGTGCCGTTGATTGAGCGCTTCAACTGCGCCCAGAAACCTTCGATAGTCTGGACATGGCAATCGCCACGCGCCCACTCGTTCTGATTGTGGTTCACGGCTTCGTGACCGTAACCCATGTGAGGCAAGCCCTTGTAGCTGTGGTTCTGATCGGTGTGGACTTGCGTTTCGGGAAGCACGTTGGCTTTCACAACTGGCAACAGCGTTGACTTGCGATTGTTCGGGACAACCTGCGTCACCACGTCCCCGCCGCGCTCTACCATGCCGAGAACGACCGTCTTGTTCACGCGGTAGTTGCCGCGACCGCCACCGGGCGTAGCGCCGCCGATCAGCGTTTCATCAACCTCAACCTCTTTGCCCTCGCCACCGATCAGCACGTCCCCGTCAACGTCCGCCATATGCTCACGGATTCTGTCGGCCATTCGCCATGCTGTCTTGTAGGTAACGCCTAGCTGGCGCTGCAATTCCTTGGCAGCGACACCGTTGCGCGTCGTGGTGAACAGAAAGATCGCATAGAACCACAGTTGCAGCGGCGTGCGGGTGCGCTCGAAAGGCGTTCCCACGGTCGGGTGAAGGTGATGGCCGCACCACTGGCAGGAATAGGCGCGCTCGGCCTTAATCCGATACCAGTTGCTCTTGCGCTCGCAGGAAGGGCATTCAAAGCCTTGCCCGAAACGGACCTCAAAGAGGTGGTTCAAACAGACTTCATCGTTCGGAAAACGCTGGAAAAATTGAGCAATGGTTTGGGGCTTCGTCATGCCCATTATGTAGCAAATATGGCTACGTATGTAAAGGGGATAATGTCCAGAGCTCTTTACAGCCAGACTGTGGCCGCCAATAGAAGTGCGAGGCTCAGGACCGAACCTGTGATCGGCAGGATGGCCGGAACCTTGAAATAGGCACTTGTCGGCACATCGTTGCGCCATTTCATTCGCACCAGCGCCAGATTCACCAGGGCAAATGTGACAAGCACGATTTGCGACGTGCTTTCGGCCAGGGCCTTGATCGGGAAGGCCTGGGACAACACGATCACGATCGCCATCACCAATCCGGTTGCGGCTGCCGGAGTGCGGGTTCGCGCGGCGATATGGGCAAGCGGGCGCGGCAGGAATCCCCGATCGGCGAGACCGAAGATCACCCGCGAAGCCATGATGATCTGGATCAGGATACCGTTCACTGTCGCAATCACGGCGATCGCGGAGAAACCGTCGCGCAACGCCGGCGGCGCCGACTGGAACACGAGTGACAGGGGGGCAGCGCTTCCGGCCAGCCGCTCCATCGGAACGGTCGTCACAACCGCGACGGTGGTTGCCACATACAGCACCGTAGTGATCGCCAGCGTCAGGATCACCGCGCGGGGAAACGTGCGAGTCGGATCCTTCACTTCTTCGGCCACGTTGGCCATGTCCTCGAAGCCGATGAAGGCGAAGAATGCGAGAAGCGTCGCCGAACCGATGCCGATCCAATGCGCAAATTCGCGTGGCGCGAAGATCGCGGAAACAGGCACTTGAGGCTCGCCACTGCCCAAGCCGCTCCATCCGATGACGATCGCGAGCCCGATAATCTCGACGAGGGTGATGATTGCCGCAACGGTCACCGATTGTGCAATGCCCCAGATCGCGAGAAGGCTCATTGCAACCACGGTTAGGATTGTGAGAACCGAGACCGACAGGCCGACGAATTCCGACAGATAGGACGCTGCCCCAATTGCGACGGCCGATGCCGAAACTATGCCCGACGCCGCGACCAGCAACCCGACCAAGAGCGTGAGCCATTTGATCCCGAAGCCGGCGTCGACATAGGCGGCTTCTCCCGCGCTCACAGGAAACCGCGTTGCCAGTTCGGCGTAGGAGAGCGCCGTCACTCCGACGACAATCGCCGCACATAAGAACGCCAGCGGCGCGTATATGCCCGCTTCGCTCGCCGTCTCTCCCACCAGCACATAGATCCCAGCACCGAGGGTTACGCCAAGTCCGTAGAGCGTAAGCAACGGCAAATTCAGAGCGCGGTTCAGCGACCTCTTGCGCTGCGGAAGGCCGCCGTCCCTAACGGGTATGGGTTCGGCCGGTTGCATGAAAGGGGCGCCTCATCACGGGCGAAGAATGCCCGAATTCGGATTGCGCGGCAAGAAACCCGGAACGCGACGCCCCTTCATTCTGGCGGATGCGCGAGCCCATAGTAGAACTTCTCGTCTGGCGCCGAATTTCTGCAGAAGCCTAGAGCACTCACTTGAATCGCTCCGATGGACGGGATGCCGCCTTTGACGAGCAGAGGTTGGGCCAGATGCGAGCACCCATCGGCGATTGCGCGATCTTCCGACAGCGCGTAGTCGCCTTCGGCCGCCAAGGGACCCGCGATCAACGCGACCGAGCCTGCTTCCCCGTAGTTCTCCACGGTGGCGGCGTCAGTCGCCCCTCGCGCGATGAACCGGCAAGGCGGCGGGAGATCGAGAACCAGCTGGTCCTCGCCGAAGCGAACGGCACATATCCGGCCTAGCGCAACCAGTTCATACTCGGTTCCATCAATGTTGGCAGACTGCAAGCCTGTGTTTTCAACCTCGCGCGTCACCGCCTCCTCGCCACCCTGTGCCTGGCCTGCCGGCGAACAAGCGACCAATGCCAGCAAAGGCAAGCAGATCAGTCGAATTCCCACAACCATACCTGCTGCCCCTTGTCGAAATAGGAAGAATCTCCGCCCTTGATCTCGCCAGTGGTTCCGTTGCCCTTCCACACATCGATGTGATCGGTACTGCCCCAACCGTTCATGATGAACAGCATACCCTTCTTGTCCTTGAGCTTGTCCATGTTGTCGTTCATCGTGCCGGGCAGGATCGTGAAGGTCTTGGCCCCCAGCCCCTTCCCATTGGTCACACGATAGAAGTGATTGGCGACTTCCTGCGCGGATCGCGTGTGACCCGGCCGATGACTGGAAAAACGGCGGCGATCATAAGTGACGCAGGTCTTCAATCCGTTGAGCTGCGCTCCGATCGAGCGCAAGGCAACTCCGATGCGCATCGCGCATTGGTTGCCGAACAGCGTCGAATCGCAAACGAATGCTCGCCCTGGGTGAGCGTTCCACAGCAAGTCGAATCGTGACACGGTCTCCCCACCTCCAACACACTTGAACAAACCCGGCGCGACCGATCCAGTTTGGTATCAGCATATCAGATCGCTAGTCCTTCGCGAGACTTGATTTCTGCGGGTAGGAGCAACCCACTCGCTCGCTGACTGAGTTCCGACCAATTCTAGGCTTCCAGCAGCCTGCCGCAATGCGTAGCTCCGTTCGCAAGGCCTTGGCCAACAGCGTCGTTCTTCAAAACTTGTGCGAAGATGCGATGCTCATACCGGGATGTCTCGCAAATCAGTAATCCCGCGAAATCTCGGCAAGCACACTATCCCGTCCGATGGTCGATACCGTGCCGAGCAGCGCCAGCCAGCTAGTGACGCGATATTCGAGTTGGGTCGCGCTATAGCCTTGGCCGTCGGTCACCAATTCGACATAGACCCGGCGACCGAGATATTTGCCGAGAGCGACACCCGTACTCTGGCCGATCGCCGGATCGGCAGCAACGATCCGCAGCTGGTCGAGCCCGATCGAGCGCCGCAGGTTCCCGATCGGATCAAGTCCCCCTCCGCCTTGCAAGGCCGCCAGAGCGGCCGCCAATTGGACAGCGTCGGTAGCAGAAAGCGTCGTCACCGAACCGCCGAACAACAACTGGGCAAGGATCTCCTCGTCGGGCAACTCGGGATCGGACGACAGCGCCACGCTGGGCGCTTGCGAACGCCCGGTAATTGTTACCGTCACATCGGTACCTGCCCGCGCGGTTTCGGCGGCGATGTCGAGCCGAGGATCGATCGGGCTGCTCGCGTCGAACCCGATCCGTCCACGCGTCAACTCGAACCGCGCCCCGGCAAACGTGTAGTCGCCGCGAACGAGCCGCGCTTCGCCGCCGACCCTTGGGTCGTCGACGGTTCCGCGCAGGACGATATCGGCCGCCCACTCGCTGTCGAGCCCCAGGCCGTCGACTTCGATCCGCCGCGGCGCGTTGGCGTTGACGAGGTATCGCCAGGAGGATGGAGCATCCGTGCGCGTAGCAGCCCCGCTCGTGCGATTGATCTCACGCGTTGCAACGCGCGGCAGGCTCATGTCTTCGGCAGCCGTACCCAGCTGCCAGAATGCGCGATTGATCCGCACCTTACCGGCAATGGTACCTCCACTGCCATTCGAAACGATCCGAAGCGGCCCGGTAATGGTCGCATCGAGGCCCGCCGTGTTGAGGATCTGCGCGCGGTCGACGGCGGCGCGTATATCGATCCGTGGACCGCGGCTGGCGCCCATACCGGCAAGGTCGATAGTGCCACTACCGCTTACCGAACCTCCGCCACGCGGCGTCCCCGCAAACCGGATCAATTGCAACCGCGATCCGGCAAACTGCCCGCGCGCGGTGATTTCGGCGATATCCGTCCCGGTAATTGCACTCTGCAAACGCAACCCGTCGCTCGCCAGCGATCCGGAAAGGCGCGGATTGCCGAGCGACCCCGTCGCTTGGGCCGTCAAAGCGAGCGGGCCTGTGAGATCGAATGTCTCGATACCGACCAAGCGCCAGAGTGATTCCGCTGCACCGTCATAGGCCAATGTGGCGTCCAAGCGTCCACGTATGACCTGGCTGGCGAGGTCGTTTCCCCGGCCGAGGCCGGTGATACGCGCGTCGAGCCTACCGACACGGCTCCCCCCTTCCGAAAGGCGCGCACCAGCCGTCAAGCGATCGCCGCCGAGTTCGATCACCCCAAGCACATCGATCGGCTTCGACGACAGGACAAGGCCCGCGCGGCTGAATCCGTCGATCCTGACCCGCGCTTCACCCGAAGGCGGGCCGGAGGCTGCTTGACGATAATTGACGATGCCTGACAGTCTGCCGCCAAGTCCAAGATCGCCTGCGGCCAGATCGGCGAGGCGCAGCGGCATTTCGGCGAGCCTGGCTTCCAATGCAGTCTCGCCGCCACCCAATCGGCCTTCGACAATCGCAAAGCCCTCGGCGAATCCTATCTGGGTGGGAGCTAGGCGATACCCGCCGCCGTCGAGCGGTGTGAGCAAGGCCCGGCGTGGCATCGCGATCCGACGACCGGCAAACTCGCCGCGTGCCAGCAAAGCGATCCGTTCGGGCGCGATATCGCCATCGAACTTGAGCGCAAAGCGATCGGTGCGTCGTCCTGCGATCGATCCAAGCACGCTACCCGAGCCATCCTCGATCGCCGCCTTGGCTGCGAAATGGGCTACGCTCAACCCGCCATATTCAAGGCCGGTGCCGCTTACGTCTGCGAAGATCTCGCTAGTGCCATTGCCCAAACTGCCGCGAGCGTAGATGTCGGCACCTTCGAGGCGCAGCGGTGTTGGCCCGTCGAAACTGGCGCGGGTGGCCTTGGCGGACAAGTCGAATCCTTGCACGCCCGAACCGACAGGATCGAGAGCAAGTGTCCCTTCGAGGCCGCCGCCGGTCAATGCGAGATCGCCGGCAACACCACTGTCCCTCAGCGTCAGCGCACCAGTCACATCGGTCCGAAACACGCTCAGGCGCTCGATATCGATGCGGGTCGGAGCGTTGGCAGGCAAAGCAAGTCCCAGCGCGCCTTCGAACGAGCCCAGAGGCGAACCCCCGGCAACGTCGAGATCGAAGCCTTCTGCGCTCGGTACCAGCGCGAGACGAACGTCGGTCAGGCCTGCCTCTGGCACGGGGTCGGCAAAGACCAACGTCGCCCTCGGGCCTTCGGCAGAAATGGACGCATCTGCAGTGAACGGTCCGAAATCGACATGTCGCCCACCTCCCGCAATCGTGGTTGTCGCCCCGCGAACCTCGCTATCTAGCGATGCCCTGAGCACTTCGCTTTCCAGCTCGACATTGCGCAGGATTATCGGCTGGTCGCCGCCCATCCCGAATGCCCCGCGGAAACGCAGCGGCGAACCCGCCACGGTGGCGACATTCTGATTGCGAATGTCGGTCAGGACGCCGGCAACATTGGCGCGGAGGCTCCAGGGTATGCGGGTGCCGAACTTGGCGATCAGCTTGGCATTGCCATCGGCCTTGCCTATTCCATCAATGTCGAGGCCGCTCGCCTTCAGCGGACCGGCCAGTGCATAGGCGCCTGTGGCGGTGTCGCCGCGCAAGACGAGATCGGTGACCAGACCCGGAAAGGCGATCCGTGCATCGTCCGACGTCAGCTTACGGTCGGCAAGGCGAAGAGTGCCCGTGAGCGCACCTCCGATCAGCTGGGCATCGAGAAGGTCTACTCCGGTCTTCACTCGCGCCGCACCAGCCTGCAGCGGTACGCTGAGCACCCCGTCTTCCCATCGTGCGGTGCTGCTTTGCGCAAGACCTTCGATAGCGATAGCTCCGATCGCAAGTTCCGACGTGGTCAGTCGATGCCGAATTGAAAGGCTGCCGAACGCACCATCCAGCGTACCATCGAACCTGGCGTCGGCCAATCGTACGCCGCCGCCGAGCAGGGCCGGATCGCGCATTGCGACAGCCAGGTCGAACCCCTCGAAAGCATTGCGTGCAAGATCGACCGAGCCCGTCCCTCGTGCGTCCACTGCGCTTGTCACGGCGGCGGCGCGGCCATCGAACACGCTTTCTTCGAGCGTTCCGATCAAGGCCAACGACAGCCCGTCGCCCAAAGTCCGATCGAGCAGCCCACCGTCGTCGATCGTCGGGTTGATCTGGCCGAGCAATCCATAGGTGCCCGCACGATTGGTCAGTTGAAACGCCGCCACGCGTTCCCCGCCGCCTTCCTCGATTGTGGGCGGATAGCGCGTTACAAGCGCATGGCCGAGCCAATCGCTCCAGGCTCCATCGCCGACGACCTTGGCCTCGTAACCCGCGCCGAGACCGGTCAGCCCGGCGATAACGCCGCCTGCCGGGGCGACATAGTCCAGCTCCAGATCGAAGCGGTCGCCGTCGGGTTCGGCGTCGAGCAGCAGGGATATCCGGTCTTCAGCTCCAAGCGAGCCGTCGACGTCGATCAATGCCCGACCGGAGCGAATGTCGAGCTTGCCGGAGAGATCGACCCGCTGGGCACCATCCGTTGCGAGGCCTTCCGCAAGGACGAGATTGTCGATTTCGAGGCTGTCGACCCGAATGTCGAACTCGGGGAGCAAGGGCGCATCGGGATCGCCGGGCAGCAGTTCCGGCAAGCGCGACATTCTGCCGCGTCGAGCGGCAATCTCGCGAATGTCGATACCGCTCCAGAGCCAGGAGAGCGGTCGCCATTCGAGCGTGACTTCGGGAATGGTGAGGAATTCGCCCTCGGGATCCAACACCACGACATCGTGCAGGACAGCGGTGTCGAAGACATCGCCTTCGATCCGTCCCACTTCGAACCTGAGGCCGGATGCCGGAGCAACGTCTGCGATCTGATCGGCAATGAAGCGCTTGCCGATCGGGGAACCGAAGAAGGCCGTCACCAGAATGAGCGGCAGTGCGAGGATGAGGATCGCCCAACCCAAGCGTTTCGCCCAATGCCGCTTGCGCGTCCGGTCGGGCGATTCCTTAGGCGCGGACTCGAGTTCGATGTCGTCGGTCATCAGAACGCCTGCCCAAGGCTGACATAGACGGCCACAGGACTGTCGAATTCGTCGGGATTAAGCGGCACTCCTACATCGACCCGGATCGGCCCGAAGCTGGTCTTGTAACGCACGCCGACGCCCGCTCCGACCCGGATCACGTCGAAGTCGGGCGTGGAGCTGGTGGCGACCGACCCGGCGTCTACGAACGGCACTAACTCCACCGCACCGTCGAGCAATGCTGTCTCGATCCGCGCTTCGAGCGAGAATTCAACCAGCGAACGCCCGCCGATCGGTTCGCCATCGGCGTCGCGAGGCCCGATTGCCTGGAATGCGTAACCGCGCACCGAGCT
>JASJDE010000021.1 GCA_030065195.1 Erythrobacter sp.
ATCATCATGCCGCTATTGACACAAGTTGAACGCCCCCGGTTGCGCGGTCACAATTGACCGTGTCCCGAAACAAGGCAGCCTGCGTCGGAAGCTAAACAAAATGCCCGAAATGACCAGCCCAAATCGGAAGGTCTCTGGCCTTAAGAGCGCTGACCTCCAATCGCTTGGCAGGATCTTCTGTTCTTGACGAAGGTACATAGATCGCAATCAGAACTCTGGATTGTATGTTTTTGCCGAATTTTCGTATCCAGTCTGCAGACGGCACGCGGACGAGGCCCCGACACGACTGGTCGAGAATCCGATGCACGCACCGGCGGACGGACGATTCGGCAGGTTGATCGAGATTCAAGCGGTTTCGGGATTCTCTTTGCTTGTGATTTGGGGTGCATATTGCTTATCTATGTAGCTGGACGAGACGCGCGATTTGTCTCGATCCTACGGTGAGGGCGTAACAGCGTCTCCGGGTCGCATGTTTGCACGACGGTTCAGGGGAGCTCCGGGAATGACGTCAGAATTTCGCGAAGCCAAGCTCACGGCGGGATTGGGCGGTGAACAGGTCGAGTTCATCACGATGACTGCCACCGAAACGCTTTCCGAGCCGTTTCGCATCGAAGTCCAGATTGCAGCGACTCTAGGTGAGATCGATCTCGCGCCGCACCTTGGTGAAAAGGTTGCGGTCACTCTCTACGAAGATACTGACGAAGCCCGCGTATTCAACGGTACGCTGATCGAAGCGAACCATCTGCATGAAGATGGTGACGGCTTCTTCTACAGCCTCCTTCTCGCGCCCTTCACCCATTTCATGGACAGCCGCCGCACCTATTCGATTTTCCAGGAAAAGTCGGTAATCGATATCATCAAGGACGTTTTTCAGAACGCCGGGATCAGCGACTACGAATTGCGCGTTTCAGAATCTTACGAGCCGTTCGAGTATTGCGTGCAATACGGTGAAAGCGACTTCCAATTCCTTTCGCGGCTCATGGAGCAGGAGGGCCTCTACTACTTCTACGAGCATAGCGACCAGAAGCACGTGATGGTGATCTGCGACAAGGCAAGCACCCACAAACCGGCGTCGGTCGAGACCCTTGCCTTCAATGCGGCGGCCACGTCTGGTCAATCCTACAAGGCTGGCGCCAGTCTTGGAGGTCACCATATTCTGGAGAGTTATGTGGAACGTGTGGCCAGTTCAGGCCATGAGCGCGTTTCTCTGCGGGATTACGACTTCAAGAAACCGGTCAAGGCAGTGGACGGGAAGGCAACCGATAGCTCAAACCACCCGGCCGACAAGAGCGAGCACTACGAGTATCCCGGCCAGTTTGTCGACGAGGGGCGAGCCAAACGACTCAGCAAGGTGCGGTTGGAAGAATTTCGGGCGCTTCGGCAAACCTATTTGGGCAAGACTTCGGCCAAGGGCGTGCATGCGGGATCTACCATCAAGGTCGAACATCACACGACCGATCGCCTGAATGGCGAATACCTTGTGATCTCGACGCAACACATCCTGCAATCCGCCGCCTACAACACTTCGAGCACCGAAGCCGACAGCGATTTCATCAGTTTCGTAGCCATTCCGGCAAAGACCCAGTTCCGATCCGAGCGGCGTACCGAAAAGCCGAGAGTTGTCGGGGTCGAATCGGCGATCGTAACCGGACCGGCCGGAGAGACCATTTTCACAGATGAATACGGTCGCATCAAAGTCCGTTTTCATTGGGACCGCGCCAATACGCCGGACGAGCAATCGACATGCTGGATCCGGGTTTCCCAAACGGGCGGTCTCGGCAATGTTATCCTTCCGCGCGTCGGGCACGAAGTGCTGGTCGACTTTCTCCATGGAGATCCCGACCAGCCGGTCGTGACCGGAAGGGTGTTCAACCAAGAGCATATGCCAATCTACGACCTGCCAGCTAACAAGACTCGCGCAGTCTGGCGCACGCTGACTTATGGCGCGCAAAAGGCATACACAGACGCCGAAAAGCTCGACACGGGCGAACCACTGGCGAACGAAATCCGATTCGAAGACAAGGGCGGGGAAGAAGAGCTCTTCGTCCATGCCGAGCGCGACATGAACGTCCGCATTAGGTACGATACCAGCACGCATATCGGCCACAACGAAGTGCTCAAGGTCGGCTACAACCGCGATCGCTACGTCAAGGAAGACGAGAAGGTCAAAATCGACGGAAACAAGGAATACGAACTAAAGAAGAACGAGAAGAACACCATCACCGAAGGCAACCGCGAGACGACGCTCAAGCAAGGCAACGATGAGCTTACCGTCAAACAGGGCAACGTCACGATCAAGGCCAGTATGGGCAAGATCAAGATCGAAGCGATGCAGGAGATCGAACTGAAGGTTGGCAACACTTCGCTGAAGCTCACACCAACCGGCGCCGACCTCAAGGCCTTGATGACCAACGTCAAAGGCGATGCCATGACCGAAGTTTCCGCAGGCGGTATTTTGACCGAAAAGGGTGCCCTGATTAAGATCAATTGATCGAGCGATCGCAATGGGAACCGTGATTTGCGGTTTCCGGTCGTGTCGCAGGGGAACTGATCATGACCCAATGGACCATCGTCTTGTGGAGCGCGGCACGCCAGATCGCTGAGGAAGCGAATCTGCCGAAAGCTTCTTGGCCGGAAGACGACGTATCCCCCCAAGACTTCTTTCAGAGCCTTCGGGATGGGGGTGATCCGATGCAAGCCATATCTTACGCATCGACCGCGCTGCCCAAGCTCGAGGCGGTGGATTGGGCGCTTCATGCTCTCCCCGATATCGATAGGGAAGATCCCGACTTTGCGCGTCGCCAGCTTTTGCGCGATGCGGCGTTTCGCTGGGTCGGGGAGCCCGATGACGAGAACCGAAGGGCGATCTACGAATTGGCCGATGCTTCCAGCAGCGAATGGCCCGAAACCCTGATCGGATTGGCAATCTTCTTTTCGGGCGGATCGATCGGCCCGGAGGAAAACGACCCGGTGACGGCGAATGCAAACATCTGCAGCAGCCTCATCGGAGGGGCGCTGCAGTCGGCAATCGCAAGTCACATTAAGGCGCAACCCGACCTTGCCGACCGGGCACTGGATCTTGCCGACAAGGTCGCAGCGCGCGGTCGAGAGGCTCTATCCTCGACATGACACTGACTCTCAGAATTGTGAATCGAACGGCGCTGGAGAACGGCAGCCCGATCGAACTCGTCTTGCGCGACCGTGGTGCTATCATCGGACGTTCCATGACTTGCGAATGGTCGCTGCCGGACGACACCAGAACTCTGTCCGGGCGGCATTGCGAGATCCAGTACCGACAGAACGACTATTTCCTCGTCGACGACAGCACCAATGGCACCTTCCTGGGCGATGCGACCGAGCGTATTTCAGGTGCCCACAAGATCTCGCCTGGCGATCGATTCCGGATGGGGCCCTACATTGTCGAAGCCAGGTTGTCGGGAGAGGCGCTCGATCGGCACGAGGCTGCGCAAGCCGCCGACGAGGCATCCCGCAAAGGGCCGGAGTTTCTCGGCTGGGACGAAGTTCCCGGATCGCGGTCAGCCAATGCAGGTCCGAAGACACCCGAATTTGCCGATGACGGCGGCTGGGATTTGGGCGGACCGGCGCGGGAGCGTGTCTCGAATTGGTCGGATGATGGCAGCAAGTCGACGCACGAACAGAGTGCAGACGATATCTTCGACACATTCGCCGGGTCGAACAAGGTCGACTGGTCGAACGCCGCGTGGACTGTCGACCCGGAGTTCGATCCGTTTGCACTGGGACCGGAAACGGAAGGGGGCGGGTTCGCACCGCTTTCCGAAAACAAGCAACCGAACAGCGGCGAGTTTGCACCACTTGCCGAGGGTCAGCAAAGGGACGAGGCCAATCTCTCGCCGATCGAACCGGGCCGGAGGGCCGGAGCGAGTGGCGATGGATTTTCGGAAACGACCGGCAATCCGCTGGACCCAGGGCAGAGTTCGGCAGCGTCAAGCGATCCGTTCGGAGGACCGTTGAACGGCGCCGAAGGCGGTAATCCCCCGCCAAGCACCGATCCGTTCGGTGGGCCCCTCGACAGCGCATCCTCTGGCCCGCCTCCTGCGACGAAGGACCCATTTGGAGGACCGCTCGGCCACGAGTCCGAGACCGCACGGGGAAACGACCCGTTCGGCGCCCCTTTGGACCATGGATCGGACGACCATTCGCCCCCCATTGCCGACACCACAATTCCGCCGACGCCTAGCGGTCAGGCCGCGGCTGAACCGACCACTCATAGCGGGGTACCCGTGCAAGCGAGCCAACCAGCTCCGCCCCCTCCATCGGCGCAAGGCGGAAACAGGCCGGGATCTGGGCCTGATGCCTCCTACGCGGCGCTGTTGGGCGCCATCGGCGTGCCATCGAGCCAGATCGAGGTCGGCGAAGAAGAGGCTGCTGCCAAAGCGGGGCGAATGCTTCGCCATCTGCTAGCCGGTCTGATGATCTTGCTCGAAGCCCGGGCGCGCGCAAAGGACGAGATGGGAGCGAGCGCGACACAGCTTCGCTTCGATGGCAACAATCCACTCAAATTCGCGCGGAATGTCGATCAGGCCATGCAAATGATGCTCAACCCCAAGTTGCGTGGCTATATGGAGGCCGAGCAAGCGATCGAGGACTCGTACCGCGACCTCCAAGCTCACCAGATTGCGACCCTGAAGGCCATGCAAGGTGCCCTTCGCGAGACCATCAATCGTTTCTCACCTTCATCGATCAAGGAACGGACCGAAAGCAGTGGTATTCTTTCCAAAGTGATGCCTGGCCAACGTGAGGCCGCACTTTGGAAAGCATATGAGAAGCAATTCAGTGGTGTTGCAGAGGGGTCAGCAGAGGCGTTTCTGGAAGTCTTTTCCAAAGAATTCCGTCAAGCCTATGAAGATGCCGTCAACACTGAATGACTTGGCAATTCACGATGCCAGCTAGTCGCGTTGCTGGTCTTCCACGGAGAACCAGACCGCGTCTGCTTTCCAACCGTTAGCCTCCGCGGCTTCGCCAAACCGAGTTGCCCAGGCATCGTCGAATTGGGTCCCGCGCCCGACAATGTTGCCGGGTAGCGCCGATGAGCCGGTCACGACGATTGCGCCATAGCTTTGCCTGCCGCTCCCTTCGAATGGCAAAGCGAAAGGAAGAACGAACCCGCGTTCGGTCTTGTTCCCTTGCATCTGGTTGGCCAATCCTTCCAGCGAGCTGCGGGTCGGTTCCAATGCCTCGATTCCGTCATCGGTGTTCCAGCCAAGAAACGCGACTTCTTGTGTTGGAGCCAGATTGTCGATCCGGATCACTACGCGGGCGTAATTGCCTTCTTCAAGCGAAGCCCCATCGGCCAACGTAATCGCCTGGCGCTTCGCTTCGTAAACGTCCTGCGGTGTGGCGATAAGCGGCTGTTCGCTGCGCACCGCTTTTAGCGCGTCGAGGGCAGCGCAATTTTGCGGTGTGAAGCGGACGACATCGCCGAGATCGATCGAAAAGGAAGCCACGCCCGCCGCCTCGAGGGTATTGAGCAGGCTGGTTTGCGCCGCCGCTGGATTGGCGGCACCGCCAACAAATCTAGCCGTGTTTCCGCTTGAGCCTGCATAGGTCAGCCAGGCGCATTCAACCCCTCCTGCTGCCTGTTGGGCCAATTGCTCGAATTGAGCGCTTCCCAGCGCAATTTCGGTCGTTTGCCCGGCGTCGGGCGCAGGTTCAACGCCCGGACCCTGCTCCGCGCGATTGTCCGTTGGTGGTGCATCGCTGCCACCGAGATTGGCGACCACGATCACACCGACAATCATCAGAAGCAAAGCGGCAACGCCGCCGCCGATCATGACCAGACGGTTTTGCGTCAAGCTATCCGGCAACGCGGAGGCGATGCCACCAATCGCTCCGGAAAGGATGTTACCCCTTTCTCCCGTGGCGGCAGGGTCTTCGGACACGAAGGATGTCGCCTCGCCGGCACCCGCGATTGGCGCGAACCCCGTTGCCCCGCCAGCAGCCGATGGTTCCCCCAGCCGTAGGATAAATTCGGCCATCGACTGGGGCCGATCCGCCGGATCGGGCTGCAAAGCCATCTCGAACGCCGAATGGAATCGCGGCGACAAGGCGGACAGGTCCGGCAAGGATTGTCGCTTGCGCACCGCATCGGAAAGCGACCCGCCCATGTCCGAGGGCTTGCCGGCCGCCAAGGCACGCAAGGTCAAGGCGAGACTGTAAATGTCAGACCAGGGCCCGACATTGCGATCGAACTCGCCCAGCTGTTCGGGTGCGACGTATTTGAGTTTTCCCGCAAAACCATCGCCGACGATTGTCGCGCTGCTATCGGTCGCATCCTTTGCGATACCGAAATCGATAATCTTGGGTCGTGCCGGATCGCCCTCGGCGAGCAAGATGTTGTCGGGTGCGATATCACGGTGGATAGCGCCAAGACTGTGTGCCGTACCGAGCCCGGCAGCGAGTTTTCGTGCCAACTCGGCAAACTCGTCATCAGAAAGCGTGATTTGCCCCAATCGCTCTTCCAGGCTCGGCCCATCGATGAATTCAGTAACGAGGTATGGTCGGCCGGCGTCGTCGCGCGCTGCCATCCGATAGGGCACGATCGCTTCGTGGTGGAGCCGGGTGAGCATTTCGGCCTCTTTGGCGAACATCGCCGCCACGAGCTCGTCCTGCGCCATATGTGGTAACATGACCTTGATTGCCACGCGCTCCGCGGGCTGGTGCACGTTGCGCGCCTCGTAGACTTCGCCCATTCCACCGCGCGCGATGAACTGCTCGATCCGATAGATCCCGTTTAGGACGTCCCCTTCCGAGAATTGCTGGTCGCTTCGCTTTTTCGCAATGGGCGCCGACGGTTCCATTGGCGGAGGCGGCGGCGAGGGCGCAGGGGTCGAAGGTCGGATTTCCGTAGGTTCGTGCCCGGCGCTCGGCGAAGATTCAGGCGCGGGTGTAGGTGCTGCAGGTGCAGGTGCAGGCGCTGAAGGCCTAATTTCGGTCGGTTCGTGTCCTGCAGAGGGTGACGGCGTAGATTTCGGATTGTCGGCCTTGTCGGGGGCCTCCTTGTCACCACCGCTCCCGCCCTTTGGCTGATAGACGGTGCGATCTTCGTCGCCGGGTTCGTTGCTCATGAAGCGTTCGGTCCGATTTCGACCACAATCGCGGTCACATTGTCCGGTGCGCCATTGGCATGCGCGCGAGCGATCAATTCGTCGACCGCTTCCTGCGGGTCGGGCAGAGTCATGATCTGGCGGATTTCATCTTCGGGTACTGGACCGCTCAACCCGTCGCTGCACAATAGGAAGCGATCATTCGGCTCCGCTTCGTCATGGACGATATCGACCTGCACATCGGGTTCAACGCCCAGCGCACGGGTCAAAACGTGCGACATGGGGTGGTCCTTAGCGTCCGCGATCGACAGAATACCTTGATCGAGCAAGTCCTGAACATGGGTATGGTCCACGGTGAGTTGGAATAATCCACCGCTGCGAAAGATATAGGCGCGACTGTCTCCCACCCACACGGTTGCAAAACGCCGATCCCGCAACAACAGGCCAACGGCTGTCGTGCCCATCTTTGAAATACCTTGTTTTTCGGCCACTTGCGTTAGCACCGAATTCACATCGTGAATTCGGTCTGCAACCGCGGTGACGGCAGTGTCGAAGTCACGCGGAACGTCGAATGGTTCAAAAGCCGAGGCAGCGGTTTGGGAGGCTAGGGCACCGTTTTCGTGTCCGCCCATCCCGTCGAACACCAACCATAGGCCTGTCTCGTCGTTCACTAGCATGGAGTCTTCGTTATGGCCCCTCACCAGCCCCGGATCTGTCCGCGCAAAGCTCTTGTAGGAGAAATCGATCACGCGAAGTGCTCCCGGATCGCTGCCCATGCGGGCGCGTCACTGGGGTCGGGCAAGACAGGCTCAGCGCCCTCAGGCAGGAACCAGCCCCCCTTCCCGCTGCCGCCAGAGACCATTGTATTACCTTCGAGATTGCCGAGGCGCTCGTGCAAGACGTCAATCTTAAAGCCTTGCTCAACCGCTGAAACGAGCGTGTCGTAAATCTCTTGCGTCGCAACCCTGGACGCACATAGCGCGAGAACAGGGAAAAGCCGCCCGACGGAGTCGATGCTCGGCATCAGAACGGCGCTCACCGTCCTGCCTTCCATCAGCCACGGCGCCGCGCTCGCGTAGCCGGATTCGAATTCGGGGCCCATCTCCCTGCGCGAGAGCTCGATCCATTCGCTCATCCAGCGATCAAGTCGCTCGCGAAGGGCGTAGTCGACACCGCGGGCCAGAAAGTCGCCATGACCGGGGAGCTTCCCGATAATCGCCGGGGGTTCGATCGTGCTCCGATTTACAGCGTCTGCGGACACTGTACCGACCATAGGCCGCCTCCGCTGAACGGGTTCTGGTCTTCCGGAAACGAAATCACGAACTTGGCTCGGCCGGGACCTGGATTGAAGATCGCTTCGATCTCGGTTTCGGACAGGTTGCTGATCCGCGCTCGATCGAGCACCCGGAACAGCGACCATGGCCCTTGCTTGGTATCGCGAAAGATGACCTCCTCCATCGGGTCGAGACCCTCGATGCCCTGGTTCTCGTAGATCTTGATTTCGGAGGATTGCACCATCCCACCACCGAGTTGCCAGACGATCTGATTGGCCGAATTACCATCCAGATCGAAAGTCAACGGAATGCCGCCAGTGATCAATTCGACACGGAACACTTTGCTGCCGAGCTCGCTTAGTTCGATGGCGAGAGGCACGCCTTCATTGAGCGCGTCGGTAAGCGCCGTCGCCTTTTGGAAATTGCCGGGTGCTGCCGGATTGAAGTCGGCGGTGACGGGATCGCCGCTGTTCCAGCGCCAATAATCGCCGCTACGATCCAGATAGGGCTCCAATCGCGTATTGACGAACTGGGTGACTTGTCCGCCGCTGCCGAATGCGCCGCGAACATCGCCAGGGCTTGCGTCGGCGCTCGAACCGCCATCGAAGGGATACTTGCCATCAACGGCCGCTTCACATGAGGCAAGCACCTGGTCGCCATAGACTTGTGTAGTCTCGCCTTGCAGGACACTGACCTGAGCGCTGCTTCCGCCACTCGCGACATCCTGTGCAAAGTCTTGGACCAAATCGGGTACCTCAAGCGCAGCAGTCTCAAGCGGAGCAATCGCTTGCGCCAATTGTTGCCCCGCACCACCTGCAGCTTGGCCAGGCGCGCGCGAGGCACGGACTTGCGTGAAAGTCTGGCGGACGACGTCGATGAAGGCGTCGATCTCGCCCGGTTCCTCACCGTCTCCTACCCATTCATTCACGGCGCCGAAATGCTGCGCAATCTGCGCATCAGCAGTTAGTCCACGCGGTCCATCCGATGCGCCCCCAAGTCGCGTGGCAGCGCGAGCGAAGCGATTGCGGTTGATCTGCTCTTCGAGCATTCGGCCACCTTCTTCTTCGATCGAGTTGTCGAAAGTGGTATTCTTGCGCACTTCCTCGAGAACCAGCTTGAGCGGCGAAACACCCTTGGTAAATGCGCTGAATGCGCGCGGATCATTGAAGTAATCAGCGGCCTTCAGCGAGTCGATCACACCTTGCCACTGCTCGATATACTCGTTGGCATAGGCACCGGCGATCCCGCCATCGAGATTGTTGAGCTCGCGCTGGATGCTGGCGGTTTCGGCATCTTCGCCCAGCACCCACAGCTCGTCGCGCAGATCACCGCCGATCAATTCCTTCTGCAACCGGTACGTGTTAAATCCATCGAGGGTGAAGAAGAACGGCACCTGCTTGCCCATCACCTCATCCGGATTGGCAAAGGCGGCGGCATCTCCCGGCTGGAGGATATCGCCCATCATCCAATCTTTGGTCGGATCGGCAGCCTTGGCGCGCATGATCACATAGGCGCGTTGGGCGAGACTCATCGTTCCGACGCTCGCGCGCGACGCCGCAACCAGATCGGCATCGAGCGGCGCTCGCCGCCCAGCCCAGCTTTGCGAGATATTGGGATCTTCGATCAGAGCCTTCAGGTGATTGTTGAGACGCCCGCGGACAGCTTCCATTTCTGCGCCCGGATAGACTTCGTAGGCCCAGTCCCGTCCGATGTATTCCGTCACCGCTTCGGTATCTATCTCACCTTCAGGGGCCGCCCCGCCCAGCATGAGATAGACCTTGAGCGGTTCGTATAGCGCAACGGGATTGTTCACTTCCTGGCGCATTTTTTCTTCAAGCCGCAAGATGACGCGCGGCAATAGCATCCGCCGAAGCGCTGCCTGATAGGTTTCCTCGTTTCTGCGACTGAGGCCCCATTGGAACAGGCCCCATCTCATCCACCAAGATGGACCGCCCTCCTGACGCGCGGCATATCCTTCGGGAAGGTTGCGCAACTGATCCAGCAGAGGCAGCAATTGCTCCAAAGGCGTGTCGTTGCTGCCAACACGGACGAGGTCCGCACGGACGGAATCACGCTCTTGCTCGATCTCGGCCGCCGCAAGCTCAGTTTGATCCTGAAAATCACGGTTGCCAAAAAAGCTGACGGTCCACAATGCCACCGCTGTGAGGCCAAGGGCGGCGATGCCGCCCACCATGGCAGTCAGCCGGATCTGGCGTTTGCGGACCACGACCGGATCGGCGATCGGCAAGCCCGCTTCGCCAAAAGCAACTTCGGTCAGCAGACGGTTGAGGAAATAGGCCTTGCCTCCTTCGCGAGCAGCCGGATCGTCGCGACTATAAGCTTGCGATACGCCCTGCAGAATTCGATCGATAGCGCTGCCGTCCTGCGTGCCCGACGTGAGATAAAAACCGCGAAGCTGCCCGCTGGGTCGATCTTCGTTGACGAATGCGCCTTCGACCAAGCGATGCAATGCCGGGCGGAGGGCGTGAAGTTGCCCCGGGAAACCGAGGATCAAACCTCTGCGGCGAATGTCCTTTTCGTCCTCGAGCCGCTTTGGCGTGCGAGCGGCGAGATCGTTGGCGAACTGGTCGAACGCGGTGGTGACATCTTCCGACGAGAATCGCTTATGCTTCCAGTCGAACGTGTGACCCACCACGGCACGGCGTCCCTCGACATCGAGATCTCCGAAAAACTCGGTGAGGCCGGCGAGCAAATCGCTCTTCGTGATCAGCAGGTAGACCGGCAATTCGGTCTGCAAGGTCTCCCTGATTTCACGCAGGCGCCGGCGAATAATCGCGGCATGCTCATCGATCACACGGACATCGCCGCGTTGCAGGTCGTCGGCCGGGATTGCGACAAAGATGCCGTTGATAGGCTCGAACTGACGGTGCTTCTTGAGCATTTCCAGCAGGCGGGTCCAACCTGCTGCGTCGACTTCCCGGTCTGAATCCTGTGTCGTGTAGCGCCCTGCAGTGTCGACCAGCACCGCTTCTTCGGAGAACATGAAATCGAGATTGCGCGTTCCGCCGGTGCCTTTCATTGCCTGATCGGAAAAAGGAAAGCGCAGCCCCGAATTCACCAACGCAGTGGTCTTGCCAGCGCCCGGAGGACCGATAATCACGTACCAAGGCAGCGAATACAGGTAGTTGCGCTTTTTTCCGCTTGCCTTGCGAAGCTCGGCTAGCGCTTCCGCCATTCGCTGCTGGACAGCTTCTGCCTCCTCGTCGCCCGGATCCGGTCCGGCGAGTTCCTTGGCCAAGGCTTCCTCTGCCCGTTTGGCACGCCAACGACGAATGAAGAACCACAATAGCCACAGAGCCACAAAGCCGCCCGCAAAGGTCAACCTGACCCAGAGCGGCTGCATCCATTCCACAAACAGTGGCAGTCCTACGCTGCACAACAGGATCAGCAGCAGGATCGTCCCGATCGAGATCGTCCACCAGCTCGTGAAGAACTTTTTCATCGTCGCTCTCCCGCCTGCCTTTCGCCTACTCGCCCATCTCCACGACAAACTCGACCCGTCGATTCTGCGCCTTGCCCGCGGCGGTATCGTTCGAAGCCAACGGCACCGTATCTCCGAGTCCTACCACGGTCACACGCGAGGCGTCGGTCAGCTGGCGGCGGATTATCGCTGCGACAGTCTCTGCGCGGGCTGTCGAAAGCGCGATATTGTCGGGGAACTCGATTGTCGAAATCTTGTCGGAATCGGCGTGCCCTTCGATGGTCACAGGACCTTGCTCGAGTTCCACTGCCTGACCGATCCTGGTAAAGATTGGTTCGCGTCCGGCAGTCAATTCGTCGGAAGCCGGTTCGAACAAGGTCCCGACCGTAATCGTGGTCCGCACACGATTGCCATCGACGGTGACCAAGCCCTGCTCGATTTCGGAAGCCAGGAATTGACGCAACCTCGTCTCCGTGCCGCTTGGTGGCACTGCCAGAGGTGCCGCATTTCTACTGAGCGCCACGGGCTCTTCCTGCAATAGCCCGGCGATCCGATCGAATGGCGAAGAACCGCTGGCCATTAGGGCCAGAAAGAACATCAGGAAGATCAGGAAGCAAAGAGCGGAGGCTGATGCCGCGACCAACCCGACAATGCTCCAGAAATTGTTGGGTTTGCGAGGAGCATCCGCGCCGCGCCACTGCGTCACCATGTCGCGTTCCGACAGGCTGCGAACATGTTCGAGCGCGCCAATCAGGCTTGCGCTGACCTGTTGCCTCTTGCTGAAGCCGTCCGGCATTGCGCGGGTCCGACCTTCGAAACCTGTTGCGATGCAAGCGTGGAACAGTTCGATCAGGTCCTGGTTCTTCGCCGGATCGCGCAGCATTTCCTGCACGAAATCCCAGAAACGGTCTCCTCCGATGCTCTCGCGGAAGAACGTGACGACCATATTGCGCTGCGCCCATTGCGCACCGCCACCGCCGACCCCTGGCAGATTCTGGGCAATATCGTCGACGGTTGCACAGACCGCATACTTCGCTCGCTGGCGCACGCCTTCGCTATAGATCGACTGGATCGCGGATTCGAACTTGCCGATCGCTTCACGCGCACGACGATGGAACTCGCCCATCGAAATTTCCCAACGGCCAGACTGCAGCGCCGCCGCCATCGCAAGAACCGGAGCGGCGTAGGCCATCAAGGGATTGCGGTCTTCGCGCGGTTGCGGCGCAGGAGGCACAGTATCGTGAAACTGCGTGTCACTCGTGTCGAGCTTTGCGTTGCTTGGCGCAGGAGCCTGTGGCGGAGCGCCGAAAGGGTCATTGTCGAGGGGTTTGAACGAACCACCGCTAGGCGGGGGCGGCGGCGGTGGCGTCCCGGCAGGCGCTGGCGATCCCCAATCGTCGGTGCTGCTAAATCCCCCGGCTGGGTGCTGGGCGTCGCCCGGTGGGCTGCCTGGAGTGCTCGCCCCGGAACCAGCGCCTCCGCCCTTGCCCCTCAGCGGAGAAGGGCGAAACACTGTCTTGTTCCGGTCGTCTCCGCTCATTGCTTGTGCTTAACCGCCCATAGTTCGAGTTTCAGTTCCGGCCAATCGTCCGCGACAAAGATGCCCATCGCCGGAGCCTCGTAGATCTCGGCCCAATCCGCCGCGCCGCGATCGAGCTCGAAATACACATATCCCGGAAGCACATGCAGCTGCGTCGGCGGGGTTGTAACATGCCGCAACCCAACGCCGGGCTGCAACTGGTTGGCAACCAGTTCGCGCATCTTCGTATTGGGGCCGATCTTGCAAACCGACGGGAAGCGCTTGCGAATATCTTCCAATGACTTCGTCTTGTCGGCCACCGCGAGATAGACGTAGCTTTGCTTGAGCAACGCGCGGTTCTTGATGACGTGCATGTAAGATCCGGGTCCGCGCGCATCGAGATCGAGCGGCTCTACCGATCGATCGAATTCGCCCGACAACAGAGTCTGCAGCAGGTCGATCACCGGATCGAAGCAACCCTGCAAATTCTCATGATCGTATTCGGGCAGCTCGGGCGGGCGACGCTCTTTGCGGGTCAGGGTCGAAATCTCTCCCGCCATCGCGACAAGGTTCTCGAACATTCGCTCCGGGTGCACGGCCGGCATAGTCGCCAAATGGCGCAGAATTGCACTCCAGCGATTGAGCGACTGCAACAGCAGGAAAGCGCGATAGGTGTCCTGTCCGCCTTCCGTGGATTCCGCAGCGCGCAGGGCCAATTCACCTACCATCTGGTCTGCCCTACCTATGAGGTCGGACAGGGCGCTCCTGAGACGCGAAGCCCGGACGTCGACGGCAGGAGCAATGAAACGATCGTCGAAGATCAGCTTCTTGCCGGATACTTCGCGAATCCTTGCAACCCCCAGCAGCAGCCGACCGTCCGTCTCGTCGGGAGTCATGCCGAAACGCAGGTTTGGCGTTCCCGTTTCGATGGCTTCAATCGCACGGTCGGTCGAAAAATTGTCGCTGGTCTGCGTCTCGTTCACAGCAAAGCGCGCATCGAGCGATCCCGCTTCTGCTTCCGCGAACTCGATCGCGCCCGACTGGCGTGGCGGCAAGGTAACGTAAACGTCGGCGTCACGCACTTGAGCACTGACGGCCAGTGGTTCCGGCGGCGGCTGGTCGCCCGGGATCGAAAAAGGCGTCCCGTCAGGCATAATTCCTTTGGCGGACTTGATTGCGAACTGCCCAAGCTCGGCCAGCCCGACATCCACTTCGATTTCCGAGAATCCCCAGGAGTAAGGCTGCGTCCAATCGTGGCGAGCGCCGACGAACGATTCCATGAACCGGTCTTGCGCCTGAAAATGCTGCGGCCGCAGGAACATGCCTTCGCGCCATGCAACACGATTGCTATCGCTCATGCCTTGCTCCCCCTTTCCCGAGCAACTAAGCATACCGGGCGGGTCAGATAAAGCACGCTGTATGGCCCCGCGGGCATTTTTCTTTCGTTGTAGCAAACTTGGGCACGAGGGAATTGGAGCGGGAAACGACCTCTTTCGATCCGAAGACGTGGGTGGACCTCAAGCCGGTTTCCGCTCCGGTTGAGGATGCGCCAGCCGAGGCTGTCAAATCGACGAGGCCGAAACCGATCCTGTTTGCCGCGCCGGCTGCGCTGGTTCTCGCCGCTGGAGGTGCCTACTTCCTCTGGCCTAGTGGCGAAGCGGAGCCCACCCCTGTGCCCGCAGCAACCCCCTTGGCGGATGCGCCCACTCAAGCGTCGCCGAGCCCGAGTACGTCGGTAAGGATCGTTCAGGTGCGCGGCGTCGACGATCTCGGATTCTCCCTGGAAGCCATGGGCGTTGCAACCGGCGATGCCTTCACGATGGCCGAAGAAGCGATTGCAGCCCTGGGCACGCAGGAGCAGATGCGAGTTGCCGTTGAGCTCGAAGATGGTGGCGGCGGGCGGACCGTCCGTACGATCAGCGCAGAATTGCCGAACGGAACCACAGTGAAATTGACGCGCCAATCTGATGGAACCTTCAAGCGCGAGAACGTTCTCGACGCGGCCACCACGCAGGTGCGGTCGGTAACAGGCACGATCAACCAGAATACGTTTTATGCTTCGGCCGTGGAGGCTGGTCTGCCCGATAGCCTCACCACCCCCTTCGCCAAGGCATTTTCGTTCGATTTCGATTTTCAGCGCGAAGTGGCCATCGGCGACACCTTCTCCGCCACTTGGGAGGAAACCGTAACCGAGAGCGGCCGTAACACCGTTCCGCCCAAGCTGCTTTACGTCCGGCTCAATACTGCCAAGGGCAGCAAGACCTATTACGCCTTCACCCCTCCCGATGAGACCGTGCAACGCTGGTTCGACGAAAGCGGTCAGGGAAACGAGCGCGGGCTTATGCGGACGCCGGTCGACGGCGCACGGATAACGTCGAAGTATGGGTACCGCACGCACCCGATCTCGCGCGTACAGAGGAAGCACAACGGGGTCGACTTCGCCGCGCCGACCGGAACGCCGATCTATGCCTCGGGCGATGCAACCGTCGCGTTTGCCGCTCCGCGCGGGGCGGCTGGCAATTTCATCCGGCTCGACCACGGTGAAGGGATGCAGACATGGTATATGCACCTGAATGCCTTCGCGGAGGGTCTGGTGGTCGGCAAACCTGTCACGCAGGGCGAAATCATCGGGTATGTCGGGACCACAGGCGGATCGACTGGTCCGCACCTGCACTATGAGATCCGGATAAACGGCGAACCGCTCGATCCGCTGACTTTCGAGACATCCGAAGTCGAAGCCCTCGCTGGCGAGGCGCTGACCATGTTCACCACGCAGCGCGATAGCACCAAGGCTGCGATAGACCAGGGGAACTGAGCGCAACACTTCAGCTATGCGCCTCGGATGCTGGCGATTTCGGCTTTGCAAATGAAGACACCAATCCGCCGTCCCAGCTATACCTGCGACGCCCTTCCGATCCAAGATCGGCAATGACGGCCTCGATCTTTTCAAAGAACGGCGCGACTTCCTCCTCGGTGCCATCTTCCGCAAAGGTCACGAACACCCTTGGGTCCCAAAAACGGAACAGAACGACTTCCCCGAGTGGAAGACGGGCTGTCGTGAACTTTCGCAGGTGTCGGCGCAAAGCGGGCAGATCGAGCGCCGATTGACAGACGATGCCCCAGAAACCCCCGGATTCGTGCTTGCGCCAGAGATCAGGCAGTTGCTCGCCTTCATTGAGCTCAACCAAATATGGCAGTGCTGCCAGCGTCTCAGGATCGTATTCGTCTTCGTAAAGGCAAGCATACTTCGCGCATTCGGAGACAATCGGGTATAGCCGTGGGTCGGCCGCCCCATCTACGATAGCATACCACCCGGACATCTGCGTGCCCTAAGCGAGGCAGCGACGGCAAAACGGCTTGGCAGCCTTATGCGCCTCGATCAGCGCCTTGGCCTGGAGGTTCGGAGCGCTAAACGGCACCTTGCTGGACATGCCCATCCCCGCACCGGCTCCGCCGCCTCCGGCATTGGCGCTGTCGCCGATGAGGACCGTGGGCGCGCCCATGACAATGACACCGCCATGGGCGGTCATATCACCCAAGCGCGCCGCCGGAAGGCTGCCCACCAGGACCGTCAGCGAACCCTTCACAATCACATCGGGAGGACCAACGCACACGCATTGGTCGGTCACGCGCGCTTGCGGCATCATGACCGTCAAGACGTTGGGCTGCCCCTTGATGACCGGACCTCCGACATGCGGAACCGGTCCGGGATTGACCATCGGGCAGGTGTGCATGTCGGTGATGCGGGCGGCGGGGGGCATGATCTGTCCTGTCCTTTCCTCTTTGCGACCCTAAAGCGATGCGCGGCGCGATCCAGCCTGATCGAGCATGCGATTGTCTGTGTCGCCAACGACAAAGAAGCTGCCCCAGAAATAGGGGTGCGACGTGTCGGGAGCGGCAATCATTGTTCGCTGCGCCTGGTTGAGCGCGTTGGCGATGTCGTTCGTGCGACCGCTGCGGTAGAATTCACGCATGAATATTTCGCTCTCGCCCGTGTTCGGCGTCTGCCAATATGTCGCCATGACGGCGCGAGCCTGTGCGGCGAAAAACGAACGCACAAGCCCCTCAAGCGTTGAGCCGGGTTGAGAATCCCCGTTCAAACGCGCAGTGCGCTCGCCGATAGCCGAGGCCGTCTGGCACGCCGAAAGGACCACCAGATTTGCATCGAGTTTCAGCCCGGCAATCTCTTCAAAATCGAGCAGCAAGTCGGATTCGCCGTCATTGCCAAATGACGTGAGCAGCGCCGATGGGGACTCGAGACATCCGAACATGCCTTCCGTCAGACCATGCGTGGCAAAATGAAGGACCTTGTACTCGCCGAGATCCCCGCCCTCTTCGCCGCGACTGAGTACCGCCGTGTCCGAGAATGCCGCGTCGCTTACGAGCGTTGGGCCGTCCCTGAGTCCAAGCGCCTCCGCCGCGTAGCCGATTTCGTCCGATGGGATTGGAGAGAACCGGCGGCTTAGGCCTGCGAGCTGTGCCGGGCTGATCAGGCAGTTGCCGATCTTGATCCGATCGCCGGATCCCGGAACGGTTGTGATCGGCTGTGGAGAAGCGAAGCCGATCAGGTCTCTAGGCGCGTTCGACTGGGGCAAGTTTCGCGATACAATGAAGCTGCGTGGCGACATCGCGACGGAAGTCGGCATCAAGGTAGCCAGGAATTCGATCTGGCTGTAGTCGAACCGGTCTTCCTGTTGCGTGAACCGCAGCGCAGCCCCCCGATCGCTGACGAGCACCGAAGCAGGCAGCCCAGCCAGTACCGTGCCTCCGTCGACCACGAGCTCTTCCTTGCTGCGCAACACCTCGTCCACTTCGCGGAACAAGTTCTGATACAGCAATGCCGCGTCGGTCACGTTGAATTCGGTTAGTGTGCCCCGTGCGATCTGTCCGTCGATCGACGCTCGCAAATCGTTGGTGATCGCGAGAACCTCTTCGACGGTGGCACCTGGCCGGATCGAATGCGCGCGGCCCTTCTCGACGAGCATCCCGAACACGCGATCGCCCATCGCCGCGAACCGGACGTAGGCCTCACCGGGGCGCAAGACCGACTGGAGGTCGGCGAGAGCGGCTGGCTTGCTCGAAACTTGGCTTAGCCGCGACTCGCTCTGAAGCTCGGCGTCCAATTCGAAATAGGCCGATTGAAGTATTGTCCGCGCGCTTTCCAGCTCAGTTGTCGATTGACCGAGCTCGCGCGCATCCTCGATATCCAGCTCAAGTTGGCTGATCCGACGCAGCAAGTCGGTCTGTTGGCGTCGCTTGACCCCAATTCCGGAATCTTCCGCGACAATGTCCTGCAGGGCGCTAAGCTGGCGAGCGGCGCCTGTCTCGCCGACGATTTGCAGAACCTCGAAGTATCGACCGGCAGCCTCGCCGTCGCCTGCTTCCATCTGTAGAGCGAGCTGATCGAGATAGGGTTGTAGAAGCGACGTCGCGAAGCTCGCGCTTTCCTCGCGTGCATCGACCAGAACTTGCACGGCCTCGCCATAAGCCTCGTCCGTCTCCGACTGTGAGGCTCCCGATCGAGAAACCAAGGAAGCCCTCTCGAGCAGCAATTCCGCGATTGCCGGATCGCGACCCGTACCCGACCGCGCCAGCGCCCCGCGAGTCAACTCGATTATGGCATTGTCGAACGAATTGATCGCGGCCCGATAGTCGCCATTATAGGCCTGAATTCTGCCCGACTGACGCAGCAACCGGGCGTTGAGCCAGAACAGCCCATCCTGCCGGATCTTCGCTCCCGCGAGCGACGTGGCAAGCTCCTCCAGACCCGATTGCGCAACCGAAATCGAAGCATCGGCTCCCACAGGATTGTCCAAAGCAAGTTCCGCGACGCTACGAGCCCAATTCCCTTGAACCCGCAGGAATGCTTCTCGCAGGGCGTCCTCGTCGGGCAAGGCAATCGAATTGCGAACGTCGGCAGTCTCGGTCGGGGCGGAGTTCAGCCGCACCAGAGTGACCGGATCGCTGAGATCGCGCGCCGCGCCTAAGCCATCCTGCGAGAGGAAGGAAAGGATACTCCTCGCCGCTGCAAAATCCCTTTGGTTCAGCGCATCCAGGCCCCTGTATATCTGGAGCTTGGGTCTCAGAATTCTCTGCTCTGCGCTACCCAACCGAGAGATCTCGCGATCGGCCGCGTCAAGGTTGCGCCTTGCCGTTCCGAAGAATTCGATGTTCGAATCGGCAAGTCCTGCCTCGAGCAACAGCTCTGCACGAATCTGACCTGGCGCGTCGTCGGGCAAACCGGAAAGGGCGTTGCGCAGGAAGCGCGAAGCATCGGCGTGCAAACCCCGGAAGTTCAACGCTGTCCCACGGCCGAGGATCGTGGCCAAGGCTTCGCCCGCGGCCTCTTCGGTTTGTGCGAGGCTTGCACCCACTGGCAAGGCCGGAACGCTGGCCGGATTGACAGGCGACCGATCCGATCTTGCGGCATTGGGAGAATCCAGTCCGGCAAGAATGCGCGCTGCCTGATATCCAGCACCCACGGCATTAGGTGCGGAAGAGACTTGATAGGCGACCCCGCCATTGCTGCCTTCCAGGACGATTGTCGAAAAGCCGAGAGCCGGGTCGAGACAGCGTTTCGCCGTTGCGTTTGCAAACCCTTCAAGATCGGCCGCAATGCTTTCGCCGCAAGTCAAAGCCGCCGAAAATGCCGTCCGTTCCGAAGCCGAATCGAATGTTCGGATCCGCGAAAGCACGCCCGACGTGGCTCCGCGGCAATTGACCGAGAACGCATCGCTGTACTTGATGGAAGCGTCGCCATAGCTCTGGTCCGTCCAGTTCTGCGAAGCGGCGCACGGTTCGCCATTGGCGTTTGTGCCGAGCGAAAAGCCTGTCCTTTGCCCGGCTGGAAGGCTGGTTGCACATCCGGTCAAGACAAGGCTGACTGCCGCTCCGCCCAACAAGACCTTGGTCCACCGCAATGCGGGCATGCTCTTCATCTCCTTATGTACCGACACAAGCGCCATTTTCGTCCCGTTCGCAGTCTTCATCCGGTTGCGTTGCCGCATCTGAGAAGAGACCTTCATTGTTTGTACCCACCAGCGGATCGAAAGGTACCAGCAGGCCGTCATCCGCAGTCAACAGCTCCACAACCTCACGCGGGATCGAAATTGTAGTCGTCCCCACAATCGTGGTTACACAATCTGCACCGCTACCGATCACGCAACCATTGACTCGCGAGTCGGGCAGACGGACATCGTTGCCCAACAGGATAACATTGCTTCCCGCCAACGCTGCAGCGGTTCCTTCAAGACCGTTGATCTTGCCGAAGAACGCGAAAGTGTTGGTGTCGTCAGTCGCATCGAGGTTGAGGATGCCCGTGTTGCCGAATTCACCCAGCTCGATGCCGGTGAAGATCGTCCCACCTTCCACAGGCGGAGCGGTGTTCTGGAACAAGGTCGAATTGCCGTAACTGACAGAGATACTTCCGGCACGCAGATAGACCGGATCGGCAACTCTCGCGCCTCCGATACCCCCTGCCAGAAGTGGGTTGAACAGAATGGAGTTCGCATCGCCGACGATGTTAAGGGCAAGATCGCCGCTATCTCTGCCTGCAACGGCATCGATCAACTCCTGATTGCCGAAGACGATATCTTCCGCGCGCAGGTCAAATGTCGCATCGCCGAAGTCGATCGTCGCGGCTTCGATATCCATCGTTATCCGTTCGGCGAGCATCGTTCCCATGGCCGCGTCGCCGCCAAAACGGAACGTTCTGGCGTTTCCATTGCCCGAAATGTCACCCAAGATCCGGATCTGGCTTCCGGCTCCCGACGTCGCGACAATCACTTCGTTCGCGCCGGCCTGATCCGTGAACGAAACGCCGCCAATCTCGATCTGTTGATCAACAGCGTCGATCACCAAGGTTCCGGTGTCAATCAGAGCGAGTTCGGCGTCAGACAGCAGGTAGTCACCTGCTCCGTCGCCAATGCCGATCCCGACACCCGGCGCCGATCGCAAAGTCAGGCTAGCTCCGTCGACATCGACTGCGGCCAGCAAGTCGATATCCGCGCTTTCCAGTACCGCCGTCCCGCTGGCCTCAATCGCTCCGACGCTCAGGGCACCGCTCGATTGGATCGCCAATTCACTGGTATCGACACTCGCAACATCGGTGTCGCCATCGCTGATGATTGACGTGTCGCCGCCCGTAGTCGTTACTGTACCTACCGAGGTCGGGCCGGCGCTGACAATTGAGACATTGGCGCCGGAAACCGCGCCAGCAACGGCCAGGTCGGTCGGTGCAGTCGTGGTTCCAACCGAGAGGTCGCCGGAACCATTCAGGTCGCTATCCGCGACGGCGCTCGCGAGGTTGATCGCACCAGTTGCATCGAGCGTAACTGCATCAGTCGCAGCCAAAGCTCCGGCAGAGACATCTGCGGCGTTGGCGACAATCGCGCCTGCCGTGGCAGTAACGTCCTGTGCGACGAGATTGCCAACGGTCTCGATGCCCACGCTTCCAGCAGCAACATTGCCGGTGAATGTGACCGACGACGGCACAGCGACGCCGCCAACTGCCAGAGCTCCGCTTGCGCTCACTTCATTGGCTGAGACATCGCCTGTCGTATCGATCGCGATATCGGCATCTGCCGCAAGGTCGCCGAGGCTTAGCGTTCCGCCACCGGTGCTATCGACGTCGATCGCCCCTCCACTCATACCGGCGGCCGCAGAAGAGATTGCGTTGACCGTAACGGAATCACCGGCACCGACTACGACATTCCCACCGGTAGCTTCGATAGTGCCGACGGTGATATCGCCGGAACTGGTCAGGATGCTGTTCACGCCCGAAGCTGCTCCGGCAATCGTGAGATCGGAAGGCGCGTCTATGGTCCCAACCGAGAGGTCACCAGTCCCATTCATATCGCTGTCTGCCAGGGCACTCGCCAACGCGATCGTTCCCGCGCCGTCGGCCATGACATCGCCGCTCGCCTCAACGGTTTGTGACGAGATATCGGTTGCGGACAGTGTCACATTTCCGCCCATCGCCGTCACATTCTGCGAAGTCAGAGTGGTGCCAGCCACTAGGTCGACATTGCCCGATGCCACAACGTCGTCCGTCGTCGCCGAGCCACCAGAACGGACGATGGCATCACCCGCGACTGCGCCGACTGTGCCGGTTGATAGGCTATCTGCAGCCTGAAGCGTCACATTCGCTCCGGAAGTCGCTCCGCTGACATCGAGCACAGTTGGCGTGGTGGCTGTGCCGATCGAGACATCGCCTGCGAGATCACCGTCGCTGTCAGCCGTCACACCTGCAAAGGCTATCGGACCCGCGGCGTCTGCGGAGACGCTTCCACTTGCTGTCACGTCGAGTGCGGTAAGTGACGATCCATCAAGATCGATATCGCCAGCGGTCGCAGTCAGATCCTGTGCATCCACATCGCCGGTCGCAAGCACATCGATCGAGCTCGCCATGACATTGCCGGAAAGGTTTACCGAGCTCGGAGCAGCGGTACCGCCGACTTCAACTGCGCCGACCGCCGTAATCATACCGGCGGCAAGCGAACCGGTCGTGTCCAGCGTGATGCCGGAATCCGCAGCCACATCACCCAGATCCAACGCACCGCCAGCGGTGCTGTCGACATCGATGTTGCCACCGACCATGCCTGCGGCGGTTGCGGTGATCGACGTGGTTGTGATGTCGCCCGTAGCTTCGAGCATCACGTCTCCACCGGTTGAATTGACGTCGCTAATGTCGATGACGACGCCTCGGACCGTGATATCGCCATTATTCGAAATGCCGTTCACGATGGTGTGGTTGTCAGCCTGAAGGGTGACTGCCGCACCGGTAACTGAGTTGGTAATCGTCAGTTGGCCCGGCGCCATCATCAACCCGACTTCGACATCGCCCATGCCGCTCATGTCGCTGTCGGCGGTGATGGTGTCGGCGGTGATCGAGGTGGTGGCGTCGGCGATGACGTTGTTGGTCGCCTGCGCCGTGCCGACCGTCAGCGTGTCGCCCGACAGAACCAGGTCGCCGCCTGTGGCCGTGGCGGTGGTGACGTTCAGCGTTCCGGCGTGCAGCGAGGTGTTCACACCGCTCGCCGTGCCAGTCACCGTCAGTTGCGACGGAATGGTGGTGCTGCCGATCGACAGATCGCCGGCCCCGCTCGTGTCGCTATCGGCGGTCGCATTCGTGAGAGCGATCGTCCCCGCCCCGTCAAGCGCAATATTGCCGGTCGCGCCGACATTGGCGGCCGCGATCGAGCCGACGTCGATGTCGATGTCACCCGCATTGGCCGTCAGATCCTGCGCCGTCAGCGTGCCGGCCGCCGCGCCGTCGATATCCATGCTGCCAGCCACGACATTGCCGGCAAAGGTCGTCGAACTCGGCATGGCGGTCTGACCAACCGTAAGCGCACCGGTCGCGTTCACGGCGCCAGCCATCAGAGTGCCGCTCGTATCCAGCGCAATACCTGCATCGGACGTCAGATCACCCAGATCCAGCGCACCACCACCCGTGCTGTCGACATCGATGCTGCCGCCCGTCGTCGTGATCGACGCCGTCGTGACGTTGCCCGACGCGGAAAGCGTTGCGTTCGCGCCGGTCGCATTGACAATCGCGGCCGAAAGCGCGCCTGCTGTTGCTGTCAGCGAAACGGCCCCAGCAGTCGAAGTTACATCGGCAAACGTCGCCGAGCCGCCAGTAGCGCTGACGCCAGCACCGCTCGTGGCACCGGCGAAGGTGAGCGTCACGGGTGCAGTGGTGGTTCCAATGAGCACGTCACCGGCACCGCTCGTGTCGCTGTCGGCCGTTATGCTTGCCGCTGTGATCGACGTCCCACCATCGAGCACAATGTTCCCGGTCGCGCTGAGTGCGCCGAGAACTTGCTGGTTCGCTTCGACGTCAATCACGCCTGCGGTCGCCGTGATATCCTGAGTCGAAACCGAAGCCGTTGCCAGCAGATTCACGCTGGCTGCAGTCACGGTGTCCGTGAGGCTGATCGTAAGCGGGGTCGAAGTCGAACCGACATCGAAGGTCCCACCGGCATTCACAGCAGCTGCCTCGACCGAGCCGGATGTATCCAGTGCGATGCCGCCATCCGACATCAGGTCGCCAAGGTCGAGCGCACCGCCGGCAATGCTGTCGACGTCGATAGCCCCGCCCATCAAGAATGCATCTTCGTTCGACGTGATCGACGCCGTTGTGATGTTTCCGCCCGCCGAGAGGATTGAGTCACCTCCGGTCGAAGTCAACGCGTCGGCATCGATCGAGGTGCCAGCAGTGATGGTTAGGTCACCATCGGTTGCGTCGATATCCTGACCGACTACGAACGAGTTCGAGATGATCGTGATCGCATCGGCCGAAACATTGCCGGTGAAGGTCACACCGCTGGGGTCGATCCCTGCGCCGAGGGTCAGGTCGCCGAGAGCGTTGATCGAGGCAATCGTCATCGGACCGAGCGAGTCCAGCGTGACATCGCCGTCGGTCGTCAGGTTGCCGAGATCTAGCTCGCCACCGAACGTGCTCGCAATTTCAATGAAACCGTTGAGGACACCGGGCTCGTTTGCCGCGATATCGCCGGTGGTCACGTCAGCCTGACCGAACAGACGGACACCCCCGCCGCCATTCGCATCGAGGTTCAGGGTCGTCACGAATATGCCGTCCATGAAGATCGTGCCGGCTTGCGTGGTCACATCGCCTGTCAGGATGTCGCCGGCCAAGGCGGTAGCGGACACAGCTCCATCGGCATTGATAGTGCCGAGATCGAGATTGCCGCCAAGGCTGTCGACGGTGACCGAGCCCCCCACAAGCAGGAAGTCTTCGTTCGACGTGATCGAGGCGGTAGTGATGTCGGCTACCGCCTGCAGGATTACATCTCCGCCCGTCGCGCTCAGAGCGCCCGCGTCGATTGCATCGGCAAAGACATCGAGAATGCCGTCGGTCGCTTCGATATCAAGCGCAGTAACGAGACCGTTGGCATCGATATCGACATTATCGGCGCTGACATTGCCAGTGAACGTCACCGTCGACGGGATCGCAGCTCCGCCGATGGTCAAATCGCCAAGCGAAGTGATTGTATCGGTTGTCAGCGCCCCGCCAGTATCCAACGTGATATTGCCGTCGGAGCTAAGTGCTCCCAGATCGAGAGTGCCGGCACCGCCGCTGTCCACGTCGATGAAGCCATTTAGGACACCCGGCTCGTTGGCCGTGATCGAGGCCGTCGTGATGTTGCCCGCGGCGGTCAGTATCACGCCCCCTCCGCCATTGGCATCCAGTGCGCCGGTATCGATGTTGTTAAGGGCGTTGAGGTTGATGTCGCCAGCGACGGTGGTGACAGCGCCGGTCGTGATGTTGATGGCAGCATCGACATCGGTCAGTCCATCGGACGCAATCGTTCCCAGATCTACCGATCCTCCGGTGCTGTCGACGTCGATCGCGCCGCCCATCAGGAACGCGTCTTCATTCGACGTGATCGAAGTCGTCGTGATGTTGCCGGTCGCCTGCAGGATCACGTCGCCGCCAGTTGCGCTGACGTCGCCAGCGTCGATCACACCGGCATTGATGTCGAGATTGCCGTCGGTCGCATCGATCGCCAACCCGCTCACCGTGCCGGTCGCGTTGATGTCGATCACATCCGCGTCGACATTGCCCGTGAAGGTCACCGTGGTCGGCGTCGTCATCCCACCGATTGTCAGGTTTCCGAGCGTGGTGATCGTTGAGGTCGTCACGGTACCGCTTGTATCCAGCGCGATGTTGCCGTCGCTGGCAAGCGCTCCGAGATCGAGCGTCCCGCCGCCTGTACTGTCGACGTCGATAAAGCCGTTCAGCACTCCCGGCTCGTTCGCCGTGATCGAGGCCGTCGTGATGTTGCCGGGCGAGGTCAGGATTACTCCTCCGCCGCCATTGGCATCGAGCGCACCGGTGGTGATCGACGCGGCGTCGATGTCTATGTTGCCCGCGGTCGTGGTGATATCGAGCGATACGAACGGGTCGAGCGTTGTAAAAGAGAAGCTCGCAGCGGTGATATTGCCCGTCAGGTTCAGCAGGGCCGGCATGTTGAGAGTGCCGATATCGAGCGCGCCCCCGGCGTTCACGGTGCCCAGCGTCAGATTGCCCAGTGTGTCGAGCGTAATCAGACCATCCGATGTCAGGTCGCCGAGGTCGAGAATTCCTCCCGCGGTGCTGTCGACATCGATAGCGCCACCAAAGCCGCCGGACTCGATCGACGTGATTGAGGTCGTGGTAATGTTGCCCGGTGCTGTCAGCGTTACATCGCCACCGGTTGCACTCAGATGGCCCGCAGTGATGTTCGGCGCATCGATATCAATAACACCGGCAGTGGCAGTGAGATCGTTGACCATCACGTCGGTCAGCGAATTGATGATGAACTCAAGCGCAATCTGACTGCCTGTCACGATGATCATCGAAGGCATGGCAGTGCTGCCGATATCGATCAGACCCCCGGGCGCATTGAGATCGTTGTATTGCAGGATCCCGAGCGTATCGAGAGTCACGTTGGAATCGGCAGTGATATCGCCGAGATTGAGGTTTCCGCCGCCAGTGCTGTCGACATCGACCGAACCGCCATTGCCCATCACGCGATCGGCGGTGATCGAAGTCGTCGTGATCGCGCCAGATGCACTCAGGATCACGTCGCCGCCTGCCGCGCTGAGATGGCCACCGAGGATGGATCCGGCCAGAATGTTGAGATCGCCGTCAGTCGCTGCAATATCCACCGACGTCACTGCACCGGTCGCGTCGATATCGACCATATCGGCGCTTACATTGCCGGTGAAAGTGACCGTGGCCGGGATCGCGGTCCCGCCGATAGTCAGGTCGCCCAGCGAACTGATCGTATCAGTGGTCAGCGCACCAGTCGTGTCGAGCGCGATATCACCGTCTGAGGACAGCGAGCCGAGATCCAGCGTCCCGCCGCCGGTGCTCTCGACATCGATGAACCCATTGGTCGCACCGGGCTCGTTTGAGGTAATCGAAGCTGTCGTGATGTCGCCAACAGCGGTCAGGATTGCACCGCCGCCGTCATTGGCGTCGAGCGCGCCCGTATTGATCGCGCCGCCTGCATTGAGATTGATATCGCCTGCGACCGTCGTGACGCTGCCCGTGGTGATGTTCACGAAGGCATCGACGTCGACCAATCCGTCAGCATTGACCGTTCCCAAGTCGACCGAACCACCTGTGCTGTCGACATCGATTGCACCGCCCATGTTGAACGCGTCTTCGTTGGACGTGATCGAGGTGGTGGTGATGTTGCCGGTCGCCTGCAGGATCACATCGCCGCCGGTCGCGCTCACCGCGCCCGCGTCGATCACGCCGGCATTGATGTCGAGATTGCCATCGGTCGCATCGATCGCGAGGCCGGTCACGGTGCCGGTGGCATTGATGTCGATAATGTCCGCATCGACATTGCCCGTGAACGTCACCGTCGTCGCCGTCGTCGTTCCGCCAATGGTCAAATCATTGAGCGTGGTGATCGTGCTGGTCGTGATCAGGCCGCTCGTATCGAGCGCAATGTCGCCATCCGAAGACAACGCGCCCAGATCCAGCGTTCCGCCGCCGGTGCTCTCGACATCGATGAAGCCGTTGGTCGCACCCGGCTCGTTCGAGTTGATCGACGTCGTCGTGATGTTGCCCGGCGAAGTCAGGATCACCCCGCCGCCATTCTCCGCATCGAGCGCGCCGGTCGTGATCGAGGCCGCGTTGATGTTGAGATCACCATCGGTCGTGGTGATGTCCTGCGCGACGAACGGGTTCGCCGTGGTGTAGGCGAAGCTGCCCGCCGTGATGCTGTCGTTGAGATTGAGCGTGGTCGGGTCGTTGGTCGCGCCGATGACTAGCGCGCCGCCGATATTGATAACGCCCGGTGTCAATGTGCCGGTCGTGTCGAGGCTGGCCTGACCGTCGCCCGTCAATGAACCGAGGTCGAGCGTGCCGCCACCGGTGCTATCGATGTCGATGGCTCCGCCCATGGCCAGGTTCTCGGTCGATGTCACCGAAGTCGTCGTGATGTTGCCGGTCGCCTGCAGGATCACGTCGCCGCCGGTCGCGCTCACCGCGCCCGCGTCGATCACGCCGGCATTGATGTCGAGATTGCCATCGGTCGCATCGATCGCGAGGCCGGTCACGGT
>JASJDE010000145.1 GCA_030065195.1 Erythrobacter sp.
CGGGCGTATAGCTCAGTGGTAGAGCACTGTGTTGACATCGCAGGGGTCGGAAGTTCAACTCTTCCTACGCCCACCATCAGAAAGCCCGCCAGTCGGCGGGCTTTTTCATTTTCCAAGCATGGGCTGGTGATTTCAGCGGCAGGTGTTGCGTTCCATCTCGGCAAGCCCGGCTTCCACCGTATTCAATCCCATCGACGCTCGCCACTCATTGACCCTTGAACGATCTTCGAGCGGCTTGAGCTGCATCTTGCCATTGTTGCATTGCCAATCGGGTTGAGTGCCATACCGCTGCTTTCGCCCCGTGTTCACTGCGACGCGATCCCACAGATAGGCGTAGTGTTTGGGACGAATTCCCTTGGTGTCGAGGAACGGTTTCATGCGATCGAGCACCATTGCCTGAAACTCCGGATCGGCATCGGCGTGCTGAACCAGAATCCAAGCATGATCGGAGACCGCTGATCCGAATCGCTTGCGGTCGATCCAGTCCCATTCCCCGAGGAGCTTCTTCATGAATGTACGCGATTGTTCGTCGGCCTCTCGGGAATAGGCGACAGAAAGACGCTGCGCCCAATAATCCGCTCCCGACCTGTCCTCCGTCTGTAGTGCGATGTAGGTAGATCGCGAGGACTGATCCGTCACCCAAAGGTCGATGATGTCCTTTTGGATCGACCGAATCTCCGGATCGCGGGAAAGCCTGTGCTTCTTCTTCCGCATCTGCTTCTGAAACTGCTTCAGGATCTTTTCAAATCGCGAACGACCGCGTGCGAGAGTATCCTCGCACGATTCCTTCGAGTCTGCTGCCCGGGCGATATCGATTGCGGCCGATTTTACCATTGCGACCAGAACCTCGCTCTCGGAATGAGTTCCCCGTTCGGCTTCCAGTATTTCGGACAAATTGCCGGGTTTGGCAGTTTCGGAAGGCAGGGGAAGGTCTGCACAATATTCGAGCGCGAGCTGAGTATAGTCCGTCGCCCAAAGCGACGCAGGCGTCACAAACGCTCCGAATGTCGCGATGGCAAAAGTCAGGAAGCGTATGCGCAGCACCTTAATTCTCCGTGGAATCATGTTGACTTGCCGCTTTCACCGCTTCCTCGAAACGCTCCGCGAGAGGCTTCGATTCAAGACGATTGGACGCGGCAAGCAGCGCCGATACGAGATTGCATCCGATCTCTTCGAACAGGGAACGATAGACCTTCGCCGTTTCGGCCATGCAATCGACAAGCAGTCGTCCCTGTTCTTGGCCTGAATCGGTAAGATACAGTTCGATCCGGCGCCGGTCGTCTGTGGCCGGGCGCCGTTCGACCAACCCCAGCGACAGCAGCTTCGAGACTCGTTGCGCCACCAGTTGATGGGGCAAATTCAGGGCCGCACCGATATCGGCCATCGAACTTCCGTCATGAGCCGCGAGAAAATGCAGGACCGACGATACCTGCAACGGGATGAGCAGGCCGCGCTGGGCGTATACCACCTCCATCTGATCGCTGGTCTGCACCATCAGATCGTAGGCGTGCTTCCCAAGGTAGGCGTCCTTGAACGGCCCGTTGCCTAGAAACCGATCCATCGCTTCCCTCGCCAATATACAACCAATTGCGCAATTAGTTGTATATTGGTGTTCAGATGTCAATGACGCCTGCAAGATGCCGTGTTGAACAGTTTGAAAGATTGAAACGGGAACCGGTCCAGCAATTGCCTCCCTGCATTCTCACTGCCGTGCCTTTTGAGAATCCCTCGCAGCGCAGCTTGCAAGGCGGATTTCCTCTGCTAAAGCCCGGCACGGGATCATTTCGGAACTCCTGTCGATCAATCACAATCCACACAAGGATGGGGCGTCAGCCATGCAGAAAATCAAAGTCGTGAACCCGGTCGTCGAACTCGACGGCGACGAGATGACGAAGATCATCTGGCAATGGATTCGCGAGCGCCTGATTCTGCCCTATCTCGATGTCGACCTGAAATATTACGACCTTTCGATCGAGAAGCGCGACGAGACCGACGACCAGATCACTATCGACGCAGCCAACGCGATCAAGGAACACGGCGTCGGCGTCAAATGCGCGACCATCACCCCCGATGAGGCCCGCGTCGAGGAATTCGATCTCAAGAAGATGTGGCGCTCGCCGAACGGCACGATCCGGAACATCCTTGGCGGCGTCGTGTTCCGCGAGCCCATCGTGATCGACAACGTTCCACGCCTTGTTCCCGGTTGGACCGATCCGATCGTTGTCGGCCGTCACGCTTTCGGCGACCAGTATCGCGCGACCGATACGCTGATCCCCGGCGCCGGCAAACTCCGCCTCGTTTTCGAAGGTGCCGATGGCGAAAAGATCGACCTCGACGTGTTCGAGTTCGAAAGCCCCGGCGTCGCCATGGCAATGTACAACCTCGACGATTCAATCCGCGCCTTTGCCCGCGCCTCGATGAACTATGGACTCGACCGCAAGTGGCCGGTCTACCTGTCGACCAAGAACACCATCATGAAGAAATATGATGGCCGTTTCAAAGACCTGTTCCAGGAAGTCTTCGACACCGAGTTCAAGGAAAAGTTCGAAGAAGCCGGCATCACCTACGAACACCGCCTGATCGACGACATGGTCGCGGCTGCGCTCAAATGGAGCGGCAAGTTCGTCTGGGCCTGCAAGAATTACGACGGGGACGTGCAGTCGGACACGGTCGCGCAGGGCTTCGGCTCGCTTGGACTGATGACCTCGGTTCTGATGACACCGGACGGCAAGACCGTCGAAGCCGAAGCCGCTCACGGCACGGTAACCCGTCACTATCGCCAGCACCAGCAGGGCAAGGCGACGTCGACCAACCCGATCGCGTCGATCTTCGCCTGGACCCGCGGCCTGATGTATCGGGGCAAGTTCGACGATACGCCGGAAGTGGTTAAGTTTGCCGAGACGCTCGAGCGAGTTTGCATCGAGACGGTCGAGAACGGTCAGATGACGAAGGACCTCGCGCTCCTGATCGGTCCGGGCCAGAACTGGCTGACCACCGAACAATTCTTCGAAGCGATTGTCACCAATCTCGAAAAGGAAATGCAAAGCTGGAGTTGATGACCGGCGGAACACTCGCAATTACAAAACGTATCATGAGGGTGGCATTTCCTTCGGAAGGGCCGCCCTTTTTGCTGGCGGATGACAGCCAGATTGGCGTGGGCTAGACTCAAGCACGGTGGCAGGCGAACTCGAACTTACTCCGGTCATGTCGGATGCGCTGGTGATACTCGGCGCTGCGGGAATCGTCATTCCGGTGTTTGCGCGTTTCCGGATCACACCGATCATCGGTTTTATCCTGATCGGAATTGCCGTTGGTCCCTACGGCCTCGGCACGCTGGTCGAAGAGGTTCCCTGGCTTACACATGTCACCATATCCGATCCCGAACGACTGACTCCGTTCGCGGACTTCGGGATCATACTGCTGCTGTTTGCAATCGGGCTGGAACTGTCCTTCAACCGTCTGTGGCAGCTCCGGACGTTTGTCTTCGGCCTCGGATCGCTGGAATTGCTGATAATCGGCAGCGCCGGCGCGACCTTCCTGTTCTATGCTGGCGGGATGGACCTGACGGGCGCACTTGCGCTTGGCTTCGCGCTCGCGTTTTCTTCGACGGCGATCGTGCTACCGATATCGGGAACGCGCTCACCAGTGGGCCGCGCGGCACTTTCGATGCTTCTGTTCGAAGATATCATGATCGTTCCGATCATTTTCATACTCGGTGCACTGTCTCCGTACGCCCAGGCAGATGGAGCGACGGGACTGACCAATACCCTGATCTATGGCGCGATCGTGGTCGTCGCGTTGCTGATCTTCGGACGCATCGGCCTTCCCCGATTGTTTTCGCAAGCCGCGCGCACCAAGAGTCCGGAACTGTTCCTTGCCGCTTCGCTACTCGTCGTGATTGGCGCCAGCCTCGCCACTGCCGCAACGGGACTCTCGCCAATTGTGGGCGCGTTGATCGCTGGATTGTTGATTGCAGAGACCGAGTATCACGGCGAAGTCGAAACCATCATGGACCCCTTCAAGGGCCTTGCGCTTGGAGTATTCCTGATCACCATTGGCATGAGCATCGACTTGATGACGATTTGGGGGAATCTCTGGCAAATCACCGCGGCTGTCGTCGGTGTGCTGGTGTTCAAGGCAATCGTCACGGGAGTCCTTTTGCGACTGATGGGCGCACGCCGCAGCACGGCAGCCGAAACCGGAGTGCTGATGGCAAGCCCTAGCGAAACGACACTCATCGTGCTGGCCGCAGCAACAAGTGCGCTCGTCGTTGACCGGGAAACGGCGCAATTCTGGCAGATCGTGACCGCCATCGGCCTGACGGTAACGCCTCTCCTCGCGAAGCTGGGGCGCGTGATCGCGCGGCGTATCGAGGATGTGCCAGAATTGCCCGATGAGGATGAAGACGAAATCCGCACCATCATTGTCGGCGGCGGCCGCGTAGGAAGACTGGTGGCAGACATGATGAAGGCGCACGATCAGCCCTATGTGCTGCTGGATTCCGATCCCGACCTCATCATCAAGGCGAAACGCGACGGATATCGCGCGACATTTGGCGATGCGGCGCGCGGAGATGCGCTGTCGCGACTCGGTATTGAACAAGCCCCGGCGGTGGTGCTGACGATGGACGAGCCGGTTCTCGCCCAACGATTGGTTACGCGCTTGCGGTCGAACTATCCTGCCCTTCTAATCGTTGCGCGGGCACGCGACACCGATCACGCAGCCCAGCTTTATCGTGCCGGGGCGAGCCATGCAGTTCCCGAAACTCTGGAAAGCTCGCTTCAGCTGTCCGAGGCGGTGCTGGTTGACATCGGTGTCGCGATGGGTCCCGTGATCGCGTCAATCCACGAAAAACGAGACGAGTATCGCGAACGGTTGGAGCGCGACGGTGGCCTCAAGGCACGGCCAAAGTTGAGAACTTCGACTTCGGATGTGTAGCGCCAATTACGGTGTGGCGACGAGTGTAGATCAGTCGACATCGACGGTGTCGGGGATGTTCTCTTCAACCCAAGCGACGAGATCCGCAACGCTCTGATCTCCGAATTGTACTGCAGCAAGCACCGCATTTGGCTTGGCACTGCATTTGGGAAAGCAACCTTGGTATTCTTGCCCCTTGCCATGGCTGGGGCGGACAATTTGCAGGAAACGACCCGCACGGTTCTCAAATCCGTGCATAGTCCGTACCGTCCCTTCCAAAAGATCGTCCCATTCTTCGGGGCGCTTTCGCGCCATGCGGTCCGCGTTGCAATTCATCGCGTAGGATGCGCCATCAAGGTCATCCGCAGTTTCGCCGCTTCGCAGCCCGAGAAGATTGAGATTTATCGACAGCCATTGCGCGTCGGAAATCGACATCACTCACCCCCTTGCAGCCGCATAGAGCTGGCCTTGTGCACGGCGAATTGGGCGAATTGATGGTGCCTTGAAACCATCGGGGCGTAGAAACTGCGGACCACAAAGCTTCGCGCAAGGCTTGGACAGCGCCTGCCGCCATCGATCATCCGCGCCCAAGTCCCTGGGCCATGTGCGGTCAGGCCACCGGGCATGCGATCACCATCATCGTAAAGAACTTGCCAACACGGACCGCAAGGGCCGATGTCGCTCACCGACCAGAAATGGTCGTGCGTTCAGATTTAGCATGATCCGCTCGTCGGGAAGCCCAAGAGTCCTCCGCCACAGATCGAAAGCTTCGTCATCCGTCTTAGAGATCGTTGCCAGCAAACGGTCGCTCGGCAATCTCCATTCGCCGGTAATCAGGGGCCGGACGTGATGAATCGCTTCTTCCTTGAATTTGTCGCCGAACGAGAAGTTGCCGAGCACTCCGAAGAAAGAGCGATGAGGCGCGGTGCAGCCGACATTGTTGAGGTCTTTGTGTTTTCAGCCTGCGCGGACGCATCTCTACAGTGATGTCGCGCCTGGTTCCGGGGTTTTTGGAGACCGGTGAATGCGTACTTGAGCGAGACCATGCCTGCATTCATGAACATCGGCGTTGGATAGTCGCATGGGATGATAGGTGCGCTCGGGACGAAATCGCGTCCTACACCCTCGAAGGAATCCAGGAAGGTACGACGAAGAGCGGCACGATCGGCAGTTGGGCAATGCAAAAGCAAGCGCCAAGTCACACCGCGCGCGCCCTGCGACTTACAATTGCCGATGTTCTGAACGCACAATTCATTCACAGAAAAACCGGCGACGCCTAAGGGGGCAAAGGCGAACGCCGGTTTTCCGGTCTCTCAGGCGCGGATCTTAGACCCGCAATGCCCGCTTGAGGATCAGCTGTCGGTTTCCGCGTCCGGGCCCGTCATCATCTCCTCGGCGACTTCATCGGTGCGGCCGCGAATGGCGGCTTCCAACTTGTCGCAAACTTCAGGATTGTCCTTCAGGTACTTCTTCGCGTTTTCGCGGCCCTGGCCGATGCGAATACTGTCATACGAGAACCAGCTGCCCGATTTCTCGACCAGACCGGCCTTTACCCCGAGGTCGAGGATCTCACCGATCTTCGAAATCCCTTCGCCATACATGATGTCGAATTCGACCTGCTTGAACGGCGGGGCAACCTTGTTCTTGACCACTTTGACTCGGGTCGAGTTGCCGATCACTTCATCGCGGTCCTTGATCTGGCCCGTCCGGCGAATGTCGAGACGCACCGAAGCATAGAACTTGAGTGCGTTTCCGCCTGTCGTTGTTTCAGGGTTGCCGTACATAACGCCAATCTTCATCCGCAGCTGGTTGATGAAGATGACCATGCACTTGGAACGGTTGATCGACCCGGTCAATTTGCGCAGCGATTGGGACATGAGCCGCGCTTGGAGGCCAACATGAGCATCGCCCATTTCGCCTTCGATTTCGGCGCGGGGGACAAGCGCCGCCACCGAGTCGACCACCAACACGTCGATCGCGTTCGAGCGCACGAGCGTGTCAGTAATTTCGAGCGCCTGTTCGCCTGTATCGGGCTGCGAGACGACCAATTCATCGATGTCCACACCCAGCTTGCGAGCATAGACGGGATCAAGAGCATGTTCGGCATCGACAAACGCGGCTGTACCGCCCGCCTTTTGCGCTTCGGCGATCACATGCAGCGCCAAAGTCGTCTTGCCCGAGCTTTCTGGCCCGTAGACTTCGATCACGCGACCTTTGGGAAGACCACCGATCCCCAACGCAATATCGAGGCCCAGCGAACCGGTTGAAATCGATTCGACCTGCATGGTCTCTTTCGAGCCCAGCTTCATCGCCGAACCCTTGCCGAATGCACGATCGATCTGTGCAAGCGCGGCGTCGAGCGCCTTTTGACGGTCCACGTCCTTTTCCTTCTCTACCAGCTTGAGATTAGTAGCCATCGCACGACCTCCTTCGCTTGCCTAGAGCCGGTTACCGAGTTTTAACCGCCCCATTGTGGAGGCGGCGTTGCCGCCCCGTGTGGGAAGTCATGTATCTGATTTGTTCTACTAGAACAAGTGGGGAACATAAATTTTTTCGACAACGTCTGGCGTGGGGGATTCAGGCGGCTTGCGCTGCCTTCATCACCGATGCGACCTTGTCGCCGATCGCCGACACGCTGAACGGTTTCGCGATGAAGTGCATATCGGGAATGTCGATATCCTTGCGCAGCTGTTCCTCAGCGTATCCGGACATGAACAAGACCGGGATATCGGGTCTCAACTGGCGAATGGCGCGAACCATGGCGGGGCCATCCATCCCCGGCATGACGACGTCGCTGACTACAAGATCGAACTCGCCGCCCTTGGTAATGGCTTCGAGCCCTTCCTCGCCGCCGGGACAAGCAGTGATCTCGTAACCGGCACGCGCCAGCGCCCGCTCGGCCACTGCGCGGACCATGTCCTCATCCTCGACCAGCAGAATCCTGCCGCCACCGGACCAGTCCGACGATTCCACCTTGGTTGGGGCTTCGCGTTTGCGCGGCGCCTCTCCATGATGAACCGGAAAGTAGATCGTGAACCGTGCACCTACGGTCTTGCCGGCTTTGTCGGTGACATTGTCGGCAAAGATGAAACCGCCCGATTGCTTTACAATCCCGTAAGCAGTCGAGAGGCCCAGACCCGTTCCCTTGCCCTGCTCTTTCGTGGTGAAGAACGGTTCGAACAGTTTCGGCAAGACATGCGCGGGAATGCCTCCGCCGGTGTCTTGCACGATCAATACCGTGTAATCCGCAGCCGGTAGAATCTCCGAACCGAGCTGGATCACTTCCCTCGCCTGCAAGCTCCGCGTCAGCAGCGAGATTCGCCCCGCCCCGCCGCGCGCGTTGGATTGGATGGCATCGCGCGCATTCACGGCGAGATTCATAATGACCTGTTCGAGCTGCTGCGGGTCGGCTCGGACGGCGCCCAGATCCCTGTCATGCTGGACGAAATAGCTGATCTTCTCTCCCAGAAGCCGTTTGATCAACGGACTGACCTCGCTCACCACATCCGGAAGCTGCAATATCTCAGGTCGCAAGGTCTGCTGGCGAGAGAATGCCAGCAGCTGCCTAGTCAGGGCGGCAGCGCGGTTCGAATTTGCGCGGATCTGCTGGATGTCATCATAGTCGCTGTCGCCCGGCGTATGGCGCAGCAGCATGAGATCGCACGTCCCGATAATGGCAGTCAGCACATTGTTGAAATCGTGCGCGACACCCCCGGCCAACTGGCCTACCGCCTGCATCTTCGTCGCTTGAGCAACCTGACGTTTGAGCTGATTTTCCTCACTGGAATCGGCGAGGCTCAGCAACACCGCTGCTTCGCCCAGGCCGCGCACTCCCGCCAATCCCAAAGAAACCGGTTCTTCCGGTTGGGCGCTGAGGCGCACTGCCATGTTGCCGCTCGT
>JASJDE010000146.1 GCA_030065195.1 Erythrobacter sp.
AGGATCAGCGGGAAATACACCATCAGCGGGGTGATGATGTTGGTCGCGCTGTCGCCGACGCGATAGGCTGCGGTGGCCATTTCCGGCGTGATCCCGAGTAGCATCAGCATCGGCACCATAACCGGGCTGATCAGCGCCCACTTGGCGCTTGCCGAACCGACGAATAGGTTGAGCAGGCCTGAGACGATTATGATCGACGCAAGCAATGCCCAGGCCGGCATATTGGTGCTGCCGAGAAAATCGGCTCCGTGGACGGCGAGGATCAGGCCCAGCTCCGACCAGGCGAACATCGCCACGAAGTGCGCCGCCGCAAAGGCGAGGACGAGGTAGTAGGCGAGGTCTTCCATCGCGCCCGACATCATCTTCACGAGGTCGCGGTGGTCGCCGATCGTCCCGGCGCCTCTTCCGTAGGCCCAGCCTGCAAGCAGGAACAACAGGAAAAAGCCCGCGACGAGGCTGCGATAGAAAGGTGTCAATTGCGCCTCGGGCGTCGCACTCTCGTCGATCAGCGGCGTGCCGGGTCCAAGCGTGAATACCAGCCACAACCCGATGACGAATAGGACAGCCAAGCCGGCATATTTGAGCCCCTTCTTCTCTTCGGTCGTTAGCGGACGATCGGAGTCCTGCTCTGCATCGGTGGCAGATGCGAGCGCGGGATCGAAAGTGCCGAGACGCGGCTCGATCATCTTGTCGGTCACGAACCAGATCACCGGCAGGAACACGAAGGTCATCGCCGCAATGAAGTACCAGTTGCCGGCTATGTTAGCCGTGAAATCGCCGAACACGGTCTCGACACTCGCTTCGGTGATGCCGAATAAGAGTGCGTCGAGCTGTCCCGGCAGCAGATTGGCGGAGAATCCGCCCGATACGCCTGCAAAGGCGGCGGCGATTCCGGCAATCGGGTGACGGCCGGCGGCGTGGAAGATGATCCCGGCAAGCGGAATGAGTACCACATAGGCGGCATCGGCGGCCAGGTTGCCCAGCATCCCGACAAGGACGACAATCGGCGTCAGCAGCGCTTTGGGCGCATCGCGTACGCCTGCCCGCATAGCCGTTCCGAACAGCCCGGCTCTTTCTGCCACGCCTGCGCCCAGCATCACCACCAGCACGTATCCAAGTGGGTGGAAATGAGTGAACGTCTTGGGCATATCGACCCACAGCTTCTGGATGTTTTCGGCGGCAAGCAGGCTTTTGGCCGCGATCACTTTTTGAACTCCGGTATCGGGATCGATTTCCGTTGGGTGCGCAGCTGATAATCCGACGAGCTCGGCCAGCACCGAAATCGCGATCAGGATGAAGATCAGCCAGAAGAACAGGAAGACCGGATCGGGCAGTTTGTTGCCGCTCCGTTCGATCCAGCCAAGAATGCCGCCGGGTGCGGCGTTTGCGTCCGGTGAGGGCGCTGCGCTTGCCATGTCGTGATGTCCCCGAAATTCAAGAATTGCGTAGCGAAAGAGCTAGCATCGCCGGGCGAGCCTGTCTTCCCGCTTAACGCATCCTGTGGACAGCGAAATTGGCATCTCGCCGGGCTACGATTAGGCACGTCGCATGGCCAAGCTCTATTTCTATTATGCCAGCATGAACGCGGGAAAATCGACCACCATGCTGCAGGCCGATTTCAATTATCGCGAGCGCGGAATGCGTACGATGCTATGGACCGCCGAACTCGATACGCGGTCGGAGGGCACGGTGCGCAGCCGCATCGGGCTGGAAGCGGGCGCGCATCTGTACGCGCCGGAAACGGAATTGTGGAACGAGGTCTACGCGGCGCACAACACCGAGCCGCTCGATTGCGTGCTGGTCGATGAAGCGCAATTCCTGACCAAAGCTCAAGTTTGGCAATTGGCGCGCTTGGCGGACGAGGCAGGTATTCCGGTGCTGTGTTACGGTATCCGCACCGATTTTCAGGGCGAATTGTTCCCCGGCTCGGCCGCATTGCTGGGCATCGCCGATACGCTCGTCGAATTGAAAGCGGTGTGCCATTGCGGACGCAAGGCCAGCATGAACCTGCGCGTCGATAGCAAGGGCAAGCCGATCAAGCAGGGCGAACAAACCGAGATTGGCGGGAATGATCGCTATCTCGCGCTGTGTCGCAAGCATTTCAGCGAGGCACTGTCCGGCTAGCGCTCGACCATTACCGACCCTATCTGTTGTCCATGCTCGACACCGTGACCCTCGCAATCATTCTGATCCCCTGCCTGATCGTTGCCATCGTGTTCCATGAGGTTGCGCATGGCTACGCCGCAAAACTGCTGGGTGATGAAACCGCGAGCGAACGCGGTCGACTTACGCTGAATCCGATCGCGCATGTCGATCCGATCGGCACGCTGCTCGTTCCCGGCGCGCTGCTTCTGATGGGCGGTCCGGCCTTCGGGTGGGCCAAGCCAGTCCCTGTCAACAAGTGGCGATTGTCGAACCCGCGCTATGGGATGATGGCGGTGGCTGCCGCTGGTCCCGGGATCAACTTCATCCTGGCAGGCGTGGGAGCTATCCTTCTGGGACTGACCACTGCGGCAATTGGGCTCCCTGCCACCGAGGAGCCAAACCTAATCCTGACTGCCCTCCTGATGTTCATCCTGCTCAACATATTCCTTGCCCTGTTCAATCTGTTGCCCATTCCGCCATTTGATGGCTCGCACATCGTCGGAGGACTGTTGCCGCGCAGCATGCGCGCCCAGTGGGAAAAGCTCCAACAGGTCGGGATATTTCTGCTCATTGCGATCATCGCCGGGAGCTGGGCGTTTGGTACAGGATGGATCGAAAAGATTGTGATGCCGCCGGTCGATTGGGCGATGGGTTACTATCTCGCGCTGGCGAGCTTCGTCGGCGGGGTCTAGGCGCCCACTGCGTCGATGAAGCGCCCTTGAGGGTGCTTCGCAAGCAATCGTTCGAGCCAGGATGCGCGCCGACCCTGTTCCAAACAGGCAACGATACAGCCGCCAAATCCGCCGCCCGTCAGCCGCGCTCCGAGCGCTCCGAATTCAACCGCGCTTTCGACCAGTCCGTCGATCTCCGGCAGCGACATTTCGAACAGATCGCGCATCGAGGCGTGGCTCTCGTTCATGAGAGCGCCGACCGAATGCATGTCGCCCGCTTTCATCGCGGCGAGGGCGAATTTCACGCGTGCATGTTCCGTCAGGCAGTGCAGCGCCCGGCGTCTCGGGATGCTGTCCAAATCCGCGGCTTCGACTGTCGCCCGATCGAGCAGGCACAGGTCATCGGTTCCAAAAAACCTTTTGGCCGCGTCGCATTCCTCCTTGCGAGCCGAGTATCGTCCGTCGGTAAGCTTGCGGGTCAGGCCCGAATGCACCACGACCATTTCGTAGCTCTCGGGCAATGCAACCAGATCGTAGTCGAGCGTCTTCGTATCGAGCGCCATTGCCGTGCCGGGCGTCGCCAGCGCCACCGCCATTTGATCCATGATCCCGCACGGCACACCTATGTAATGGTTTTCGACCCGCCGCGCGGCGACCGCGAGTTCGATATCGTTCGGCCCGTCGCCCGCGGCTGCGCGCGCCGCTTTGAGCACCGCGACGATCAAGGCGGCCGAAGAGGACAGGCCCGAACCTTCCGGAATGGTGGAATGCACGTCGAGAGTGGCGCCACCGCCCAACATCCCCACGGCATTCGCTTCGCGGATTGCACCGACGCATGGGTCCGACCACTCCCCGACCGCGTCGTCATCGATGTCGCGTATGGATGGAGCATCGTAACCGTTCGACGTGACAGCAACCGCGCTGTCCTTGCGCGGCATCAACGCAACTTCGAGGCCGATTGAGAGTGCCGCCGGCAACACCATCCCGCCATTGTAGTCGGTATGTTCGCCGATCAGATTCACCCTTCCAGGTGCCGATCCCGTGAATGTGTCAGGCATCGGCGAGGTCTCGCAGGGCGCTTGCCGCGCTTTCCGGCATCACATCCACTGTAAAGGTGCCGGTGTGCTGCTCGACCGAAGCGAGGAACTTCTGGCGGCCCGGCGCGCGCAGCAGGGGGTAGAACTGGACGGTGAAGTGGTAGCCGGGCGACCCTTCGCGAGGCGCGGCGTGGAATGCCATCATGGTCGCAGCGGGCTGCTCGAACAGAGCATCGTAGCGGCGGGTGATCTCGCCCAACCAAAATGCAAGCCCGTCCAGTTCTTCTTCCGTGCAATCCCAGGGCCCATCGCGCCTAATGCGGGGCGCCAGCCAGACTTCGTAGGGGAAACGCGCGTAGCGCGGGACAAACGCCGCAACGCCGCCTTGCTCGCCGAGACCGTATTCCGGGAGCGCAATGGTCATCTCTAGAGCCAGATCATATCCACCTGCGAAGGCATTTATCGCACGCTGCTGGATCTCGGGAACGCGTTCAAATCCATAGATCTGACCATGAGGGTGGTGGAGCGTCACTCCGACTTCATCGCCGCGGTTCTCGAAAGGCAGGACGTAGCTGCAGCCGGCATCGAACAACGCCTCATACCGGTCTATCAGCGCCGCAAGCAGCACCTGCCGCCGATCGTTGCCGATCGTATGGAGGCTGCCGGTGGCATCGGACGCATAGACCACCACATCGCAGGCGCCCCTTGCAGGCTCGGCATCGATGCCTGGAAGCGCGGCGGCATTGCCAGCGCTTGGATGGAAGGCGGCAAACTTGTTCTCGAAGATCGCCAACTCGAAGTCTTCAAACGGGATTTCTGTTTCCGGCCCGTTGGCGCGTGTCGGTGCGAGGGGATCGTCCGCTGAGGATGGCTTGAATGTCCGGTTTTGCCTGTGCGCGGCATAGACGTTCCATTCCTTGCGCAAGGGGTGATGCCGAATCTCTCCACCTTGCGCGATGTCGTCCTTGCTCTCCGGCAGGAGCGGCATGCCGTGCGGCTCGCGCCCGTAGAGGTAGAGCATCCTGCCATCGGCCTTGCGATGATCTCGGCGGTAGGTCGCGCGGCTCCCCAAAGTTCGGGCGAGGGCTACCGGCCCGTTCATGCCGCGACTCTCCGTTCGGCGAACCAGTCTCTTACGCGCGACTGGGCCGATTCATCGAGATGCAGCCCCAGCTTGCTGCGGCGCCAGAGAACGTCGTCGGCGCTCGTCACAAATTCCTGATCGACGAGATATTCGAGTTCGCGAACATACAGGTCACCGCCGAGATGCGGCCCCATATCATTGAGACCCTGCGTGTCGACCAACAGGACGTGCACCCGCGTCCCATAGGCGCGACAAAGCCGTTCGACCGCGGTCGAAGGAAGCCAATCGTAGCGCTTGGCTACCTCGGCGACGAAGGCATCGTAGTGTTCTGCGTCGATATCGCCGCCCGGAAGCGGCGCTGCTGCGGTCCAAGACTTCCCGGGAACTCCAAGCTTTTCAAGTGCATGTTCCGCTAGTTTACGATAGGTTGTAATCTTGCCGCCGAAGATCGATAGGAGCGCGGGTTCATTCTCGGACTCCCCGCGGTCGAGCTCGAAGACGTAGTCGCGCGTAACCGTCGAATTCGATGCCGAGCTGTCGTCGTACAGGGGCCGTACCCCGGCATAGCTTGATACGGCCTGTTCCGGCGAGACGTCGGTGCGCAGGTATTCGTTGACCGCGGCGCAGATGTACCGGATTTCATCGGACGAAATCTGGATGTCCGAAGGGTCGCCTTCGAAGCCGACATCCGTGGTGCCGACCAGGGTGAATTCACGCTCGTAGGGAATCGCGAAGACGATGCGGTCGTCCTTGTTCTGAAAGATATAGCAATGCTCGCCTTCGAACAGGCGCGGAAAGATCAAGTGGCTTCCCTTCACGAGGCGCAAGTTCTCGTGCCTCTCGCCCGAGATCGCGCGGCCAAGGACTTTGTCCACCCACGGACCGGCTGCGTTAACGACGGCCTTGGCCCGAACGTGTTGTTCGCTTTCGCCGCTTCGGAACGTTGCGGTCCAGAACTCGGTACCGCGTTGCAACGCGACGCATTCCGTCCCGGTTCGAATGTCCGCTCCGTGCTCGCGCGCGTCGACGCAATTGAGCGCGACGAGCCGCGAATCCTCAACCCAGCAGTCGGAGTATTCGAAACCCTTCACGAGGCGCTCTTCGAGAACATCCGCATGCGGCGCCTTGCGCAGGTTCACCGTCTTGGTAGGCGGCAACAGTTTTCGCCCGCCGAGATTGTCGTACATGAACAGTCCCAGCCGAAGCATCCATTTGGGGCGCAGGCCCTCGTCATGCGGAAGCACGAAACGCAGCGGCCAAATGATATGCGGCGCAATCCTGAGCAGCCGTTCGCGTTCTACCAGGCTTTCTCGAACCAGCCGGAATTCGAGATGCTCGAGATACCGTAGCCCTCCATGCACCAGCTTGGTCGAAGCGCTCGACGTGTGCTGTGCGAGATCGTCCTTCTCGACAAGGCAAACGGAAAGCCCGCGTCCGGCGGCGTCGCGCGCTATCCCGGCGCCATTGATTCCGCCGCCTATCACCAGCAGGTCGAACATGTCGTTCATGGCAATGCGTCAGCTATCGGATTCGAAGTGGTAGAACAGGCCCGTGTCGGGAAAGGTCAGCGGGGGCTGTATACCATGTCCCATCAGGGCTGCACCCGAAAACACTCGGCCGTTGCCCAGCAGGTCGGCGGCGTCGACAATCGATGGAGAGCTGATCGAGGGATTGTGCGGGGGCCAAACCAGTCGCACTCGGTAATCACGTGTGGGATCAAGCCCGGCAAACTGAATGCGGGGCGGGAGGGTAGCGAGTTCGGTTTCCAGCTTTGCGTAGGAGAACAACGCCTCGTCGCGACCTGGAGAAACGCAGCCGATCAGGTTGGTCTGCCTCGGAGATTCGAGACGCAGGAACCTGCCGTTGTGGATCAACTCGCGATGCCGCTTGTAGAGTGCAATCCCGGACTTGAGAACTTCGAGATCGGCTTCGCTCTCGTCGCGCAGGTCGAGCTCCATTCCCATATGGCCGAACACCGCGCTGGCGACGCGGAAAGCCATCGCGAATTCGCGCCCCGTGACATGGCAGCGCTTGGGACCGACATGACTGCCAAGCACGCGAAGCGGCAGGAAGTGGGTCGCGCCGCGCTGGATGGCCTGGCGTTGGCGGGCATCGTTGTTGTCAGATGTCCATATCCGGTCGGCGTGGCGCATGATGCCGAAATCGGCGCGTCCGCCGCCTGACGAGCAGCTTTCGATTTCAAGCTCCGGATGGGCCTTGCGCAGCTTTTCAAACAGGCGATAGACCGCAAGGGTCTGGCGATGCATCGCTCCGCGACCGCTGCTACCGGGATGGTTTGTATCGCGGTTCATGTCCCATTTGACGTAGGAGATGCCGTAAGTGCTTACGAGCTGCGTGATCTTGTCGAACAGGTAGTCGAACACATCGGGCTTGGTCAGATCGAGCGTCAGCTGACCGCGAAAGGGGACAGTCTCGACCCCTTCGGCCTGCAAGACCCAGTCGGGATGCGCGCGGAACAGATCGCTGTCGGGATTGACCATTTCCGGCTCGAACCACAGGCCGAATTCCATGCCCAGTTGCTTGACCCTGTCGACGATCGGGTGGAGCCCGTCGGGGTAGATATCTTCCGACACCCACCAGTCGCCCAGGCCCGCACCATCGTGACGGCGACTGCCGAACCAGCCATCGTCGAGCACGAAGCGTTCCGCCCCAACGGCGGCGGCGGCTTCGGCGAGTTCGATCAGTGTTCCGACATCGTGATCGAAATAGACCGCTTCCCATGTGTTGTAGTGAACCGGTCGCGGTTTGGAGAGGCTCCGCGGCTCCATAACGCTCCCGCGCAAATAGTCATGGAACTTGCCGGATACGCCATTCAATCCGTCCTCGGACCATGCCGCAATGAGATCCGGGGTCCGGTAGCTTTCGCCGCGCCCGAGCCGGATCTCGCCGGGAAATGTCATTTCCCCCATCTGTACGAACGACCGGCCGTCGCTGTGGCGGTCGATCCGCAGTCGGTGGTTCCCACTCCAGGCGAGATGATACCCGACGGCCAAACCGCGCATTTCATCGGTACCAGGAGCGATGGCGAAGCCACCGGGAAAGGCATCGTGGCTTGTCCGACCAGCCTTGTTTTCGCGAACGACACTGCCTTGGAAAGCCTCGATTGTTTCGATGTCGAATTCGCCCGACCAACGTCCGGTGAAGCTCAACACCCGATCCAGGCGTTGATCCAGCGGCAGGCACAGTGCCGCACACCAATCGAGTTCGAGTTTATCGGTACCGTGGTTCTCGATGCTACTGGCGCAGGCGAGGACCCCGGTTTCCGGATCGATCGACAAAGTATGGCTCGAAGCCACGGCGACATTGGCATCGTGGCAATGGATGACGATCGCATGATCGCCGATCGTCTGGACTTGCTCAATTCTGAGGTCGATCGCCCAGTCCTGTCCGGCACGATGCGCGACCAGGCCCGAGGGGCCGGAGATCCCCGTACCGATCTCGTTGATGATCGAGCCGCGGAGCGGGACGGATGCACTCCCCGGTGCGTGCTGGCGGGTTGCGAGGATCGCCAAGTCCTTTGCCGGGACACCAGGCAAGTCCGGACCGGCAAAGGACTTGGCGATCCTCGCAACCCGCCAGCACGCACCGGGGAGTGCATCCGTCCCGCTCCGCGGCTCGATCATCAACGAGATCGGTACGGGGATCTCCGGCCCCTCGGGCCTGGT
>JASJDE010000147.1 GCA_030065195.1 Erythrobacter sp.
CGTTCGATTACGAAGGCCCCGGCCTGTTCGCGGTCGAACGTCACGATCCCGGCAGCGGCGAACGGGTGCTCGTAATTCACTTCTACGTTGCGCGAGATGCTGTCTCTCGACGTGTTGTAAATCACGAGCACCCGTTCGCCGCTGCCGGGATCGTGACGTTCGACCGCGAACAGGCCGGGGCCTTCGTAATCGAACGCGCGCATCGTCGACAGACCGCGTCGCAACGCGAGGCTGGACGCGCGAGCCTCTGAGAGCGCGGCGATGGCCCGATAAAGCGGATGGGTCGTGTCGAAATTCTCGTCGGCGGTCGTCGCATCGGTGCCGATCAGGTTGTTGTCGTTGTAGACTTCCGTCATGCTCGGAAACATGTCCTCGCGCGCGAGCTGATCGTTGCCATCGCCAACGAAGCCCTGCTCGTCGCCGTAATAGATCACAGGCGAACCGCGCAACGTGAACAGCATCGCGTGGCCCAGCAGCACTCGGTCGAGCAGTTCCTCTTGCGAAATGCCGGGATTGTCGGCCTTAACCAAGGTCGAGAATCGGCCCATGTCGTGATTGCCGAGGAAGGTCGGCATCGCGAGCGCCGCTTGCTCGCCGCCTTCGTAATTGACGTCGCCATGCAGCATGTCTGCAATCACCGAAGGCGCCGCATCGCGAGCGAGCGCTCGGCGCACTGCGGATTGGAATGCGAAGTCGAGCACCGCCGGGAAACCGTCGCGCCGCGTAAAGGTTGCAAGGAAACCGCTGTCCGGCCCTTCGGCATAGACTTCTCCGAAAATCCGGAAGTCTTCTATGCCCACTCCCTTTGCGCGCTCCATCATGGCAGGTACGAATTTCTGCCAGAACCCAGGGTTCACATGCTTTGCGGTGTCTATCCGGAACCCATCGACCTTGGTGTTCTCGATCCAGTCGCCGAAGATCTCGATCATACCGTCGACGACGCGCGGATTCTCGGTGGCAAGATCGTCGAGGCCGGCAAAGTCGCCATAGACGCTGCTCTCGCCGACCCACGCCGAATTGCCGCGATTGTGGTAGTAGATCGGCTCGTTTAGCCACGCGGGAACCTTCACGTTCCGCTCTGCCTCCGCGATCACCGGCGTATAGGCGAAGGACGGATCGGTCAGCTTCGCCCAATTCTCGGGCGTCGCCACATCGTCGCCAGCGAAGCCGTCATTGATCGGTTCGCCGTCAGGCCCGCCGCGCCGCGAGTAGGGGAAGTCGCCCTTGCTGCGATAGGAGTAGCCGGTGTCGGGACCTTCTTCATAGCCGATTACGTCCGCAGTGTGGTTGGTGATGATGTCCATATAGACCTTCATCCCGCGCGCATGGGCGGCTTCGACGAAGGCTTCGAATTCGTCATTGGTGCCGAAATGCGGATCGATGCTGGTGAAGTCGGTGACCCAATATCCGTGATACCCGGCGCTTTCCTGCCCTGGATCGCCCTGCACCGGCTTGTTCTTGAACACCGGCGCAAACCAGATCGCGGTCACGCCCATTCCTTCAATATAATCGAGCTTCTCGGTAAGCCCGGCAAGGTCGCCGCCGTGGTAGAATCCCTTATGGGTCGGGTCGAATCCGTGTGTCAGTCGATCGCCTTCTATCCCTCCGCGATCATTGGTAGTGTCGCCATTGGCGAAACGATCGGGCAGTACGAAATAGACGACCTCGTCGGCAAGCTGTCGCTCCGATTGGTCGACCGCTCCAGGCTCAACATCGGTGGGCGGTTCGGTCATCGCCGCAACTGCACCGCCCACCAAGCAGGCGGCTCCCAGAATCGGCAGCAGGATTCGTTTCATCAAATTTCCCCTCCACACACGGGAATGCCATTACAACCAGATTTTTGCAAATCTTTGTATAGATTCTCGCAAAATCGATTTGGGGATAAATTCACTAATCTTTTTATGATCATGTGCCGATTCTCAGCATATCGATTGCGCTTTCTACGCAACAGAAAACAAAGTTTCTTGCAAATCTTTGCAAGGTCGGCACAGTGTCTGATGGAAAGAGCGCTCAGAAGCGCCGCATTTGCCGCGTTCGTACGCGGCTGGGACCCAGCGGTCACGTGTTTTCGCGTGAACACGGGGATGGAGAGGGCGAAAGGCACCACATGACTGACCAATCGATCGGCGCAGGCCGCAAGCCGGCAATGAACCCGATGCAGATCTGGAACATGAGTTTCGGATTCCTCGGAATTCAAATTGGCTTCGATCTGCAAAACGGCAATGTCAGCCGGATATTCCAGACGTTGGGTGCGGAGGTGAACGAACTGGCGATCCTGTGGATCGCCGCGCCTATGACGGGGCTGATCGTCCAACCGATCATTGGCCACATGTCCGACAACACCTGGAGCAGGTTCGGGCGGCGACGTCCCTTCTTCCTCGTCGGCGCGATCCTGGCCAGCCTTGCGCTATTCATGATGCCCAACTCGCCGACGCTGTGGATCGCCGCAGGGATGCTGTGGATCATGGACGCCTCGCTCAACATAACGATGGAGCCGTTCCGTGCATTTGTCGGCGACAATCTGCCCGATCGGCAGCGAACGCGTGGCTATGCGATGCAGAGTTTCTTCATCGGCGTCGGCGCGGTGATCGCCGGTGCCTTACCTTGGATGATGACCAACTGGATGGGTCTCAGCAATGTTGCACCCGAAGGGCAGATTCCCGAAACGGTGCAATGGGCGTTCTATATCGGTGGCGCGGCGCTTCTGCTGGCCGTCTGCTGGACGGTGTTCAACACCAAGGAATACAGCCCTGAACAACTCGCCGGATTCGAGGCCGCGCGTCACGAAGCTCTCGGTATCGAGACCAAGGAAACGGAAACGGTGCGCCGTTCCGCCGGCCAGTTCCAGCGAGGTGGGCTTACCTGGATCGTCATTGGCGCTGCCTTTGCCGCTTTCGTTTTCTACGGTCGCGGCGATCCCAAACCTGCATGGCTCGGAGAGGTCGAGATCGCCCAAGAACTATATGTTCTTGCTGGGCTGATCGCGGCATTCGGTGTGATCCAGATGGTCGCCGCAATGATGCGCAGCGGAGGGAGCGATCAGAACGGATTCATGGAAGTCGTCAACGACCTGTTCGCCATGCCCAAGACGATGCGGCAATTGGCAGTTGTGCAATTCTTCAGCTGGTTCGCCATGTTCTCAATGTGGATCTACGGCACACCTGCTGTGGCCGAGTTTCACTTTGCTTCGCCCGATCCAGCGACGCGAGGTTATCAGGACGCCGCTGACTGGTGGAGCCTGCTCGGCTCGGTCCGCAACGGAATTGCAGCAGCAGCAGCCCTCGGTTTCATCTGGATCGCTGCCAGAATGGACCGGCGGCGGCTGCACAGCCTCAATCTGATGATCGGCGCGGCGGGGTTTGTTTCCATGCTGCTGATCCGCGATCCCGGATTGCTTTGGATCCCGATGGTCGGGGTCGGTATTGCATGGGCATCGATCGTCTCTTTGCCGTACGCAATCCTCGCCGGATCGGTCCCGGCCGGTAAGATGGGCATCTATATGGGCATCTTTAACATCTTCATCGTCGTGCCTCAGCTAATCGCCGCGACCTTGCTCGGCTTCCTTCTGACGACATTCTTCGAGGGTGCGCCAATATGGGCGCTGATGATTTCAGCCGTGTCGTTCGCACTGGCGGCAATAGCGACGTTCTTCGTCACCGACGGTGCAACGGCCTTGCAGCAGAGGCACGGCGTTGCGACGGAGCCGGCCCAATGAAGCGGTTGGTATTCGCGCTCACGGCGCCGTTGGCGCTTGCCGCTTGCGAAGGCGCTCCCACAACCGCCGGCTACGATCCGCAGCCCTATGTTAAGGTCGCAGCGCCGGAATGGTCCGCCGATGCTGTCATTTACCAGATGAACACGCGGCAATTCACCAGGGAAGGCACCTTCGCCGCCGCGCAGGAGCAGCTCCCTCGGCTTGCCGATATGGGCGTCGACATCATCTGGCTGATGCCGATACACCCGATCGGGGAGGAGCAACGCAAGGGCACCATGGGCAGCCCCTACGCGGTGAAGGACTATCGCGGCGTCAATCCCGACCTCGGTACCGAGGAAGAATTCCGTGCCTTCGTCGATCGCGCGCATGAGCTTGGCCTCAAGGTCATTCTCGACTGGGTTGCCAATCACTCGGCGTGGGACAACCCGCTGACCGTTGAGCATCCGGAGTGGTACACCAGGACCCCGGAAGGCGAGATGATGCCTCCGCCGGGTACCGATTGGTCCGACGTGGTCGATTTCGATTACTCGGATCCGGGCCTGCGCGAATACATGACGGGAAGCCTCGCCTACTGGGTGCGCGAATTCGATATCGACGGCTACCGCGCCGACGTTGCCGGATTTGTTCCACTCGATTTCTGGGAAACTGCCCGCGCCGAGCTTGAGGCGATAAAGCCGGTCTTCATGCTCGCCGAATGGGAAACGCCGGACCTGCACGCGCGCGCCTTCAACGCGACCTATGCCTGGGGCTGGAAGGAAGCGATGCAGGAACTGGTCGCCGAGGGCAGCGGGGCGGGGGCAATGCGCGGTTATTATGCAGGGCAGCACAACACCTGGCCGCGCTCAGCCTATCGCATGACCTACACCGACAACCACGACCAGAACTCGTGGGACGGCGTTGCATCTGAGATTTATGGACCGGCCTACGAGGCGGCGATCGCCCTCAGCTTCGTCGGTCCGGGACTTCCCCTGATCTATAACGGGCAGGAGGCGGATCTCGGCAAGCAACTCGAATTCTTCGAAAAGGACGAAATCGAATGGAAGGTCGGGCGGTATGACGACCTGTTCCGCACGCTGATTGCGCTAAGGACGGAAGAGCGGGCGCTTTGGAACGGCACGCATGGCGCGCCGATGGTCGACGTGCCCAGCGGCTCCGATGCGGATGTGCTCAGCTTTGTGCGCGGAGCGAAAGGCGATCGGGTGTTCGCGGTTTTCAACCTCTCGCCACGCGCGCAGTCTGTGGAGTTCGGGCGGGCTAGGCATCACGGCACCTATGTCGATGCACTCTCGGGAGACGTTTTGACATTCGGTGGGGAAAGCGAAGCGCTGGTGATGGCGCCCTGGGGCTATCGCATCTTTCGGGAGGCCGACTGACCTAAGGTTGGTCGATCACCAATGTCTGGCCAGCGACGACATTGGGACGGATCGTCTCCGAACCGTCGGGCCAGATCACCCGCAAGCCTCCTTCGGCATTCTGTCCCATTCCGAAGATCTGCTCGGTTGAATTATGCGATGTGAAATTGCTGTTCACGCTCACCAACCGCCTCTGCGAGGTGTTGGCGACGGTCAATTCGACGATCGCGCCGACCGCGTATGTGTTGGGCGGCCGTCCGCGTAACCGGACCTTGATCGAGTTCGCGCCTGTAAGCTGGTTCTCCCAGTAATACGCGGCACCCGTAGGCTCGGCGGTTAACAGCAGTACATCGACGTCGCCGTCATTGTCGAAATCGTCGCAAACGATCCCGCGCCCCTGATCGGTGTCCAGCATGTTGGAAGCGTCGGCCGCGTCCGTGAATGTCCCATCGCCCTGGCTCATCCACAAGCGGCTGGTATCGTCGACATAGTTCGATGCGGACGGGTCCTTACCCGCTTCCCAGCCGTTGGTCTGGTAGATGTCGAGCCAACCATCGGCGTTGAAGTCGGCAAAGCACGAACCCCAACCCCAGCCTCCGGGTTCTACGCCGGATGCCGAGTTTCTCTGCATCCGGCCACCGCCGACATTCTCGAACAGCCTGTTGCCGTTGATCGAAGATATGAACCAGTCGAAGTCGCCGTCGTTGTCGAAGTCCCCGACAGCCGCGCCCATGCCGTTCTCGTCGTCCGGTGTGAAACTGGCTAGGCTGAATGTCCCGTCGCCATTGTTCAGCAGCGCCCGCGATCCCTGGAAGTCCGACACCATCAAGATGTCGAGATCGCGATCGCCGTCGATATCGGCAAATGCCGGCGCGAATGTGTAGTCGAAATTCGATCCGAGCACTCCGCGCGGCAAGTCGAATGCGAGTAGGCTTGAGACACCGCTGGCCTGACTGACCGGAGTGAAGCGCACCGCTCCAGCAGAGCTGTCGTTCCTCCAGAGCGTTTCGGTCTCTTCTGGGAGCGAGGGGATTCGCGGTGTACCCCAATGCGCCATCAGCACATCGAGATCGCCATCGGCATCGTAGTCGCCAAGCGCGATTGAGATCGTTTGCTCGGTCGTCGCCCTGTCTAGTCCGGAACCGGCGGTTGCGTCGGTGAAACTGCCACTACCGTTGTTGAGGTAAAGCTTGGTCGGGCCGCTTTCGAGTCCACCCAGCAGGAGATCGAGATCGCCGTCGCCGTCCAGGTCGCCGAATGTCGGACCGCTGTGACGACCGTTGGTGCCGGCTCCGAGCGTAAAGGCGATTCCTGCCGCCGCCGCGCGTTCTTCGAACCGCGCGCCGCCCTGGTTGACGTAGAGCAGGTTTGGGCCGCCGTCGCCGCGGGCGACGAATACGTCGAGGTCGCCGTCATCGTCGATGTCGCCGGACGCCGCGCCGCCAGCAAATTGCGCGACCATCGGATTAAGGCCGGCTCTGAAACCGAAATCGTGGACCACCTGCATCTGTGCGGTGCGATCGGCGAACGTCGTGATCGGACCAGCAGGAAGGGTGGAAGTGGATTGGGTCGGGCTGGGCGTAGGCGTCGTTCCGCCTGAGATCGGCACGGCCGGCGCGGGCGCGCCATCTTCGCCGCCGCATGCGCCCAGCGCGAGGGCGCAAACACAACTCGTCAGCAATGCCGCAATGCGGGCCTTGGCCATCGATTCCCTCCCGGTGGTGCAGTGATTCTGCTATCCTTGTGCAAAAGTTTGCAGAGAATTCTCTTGGAGAAAAGAGGGAAATTCATATTATGCGCATCGCAGAGCGAAAATTTTTGCAGAAATTTGCAGGCTAGCCTGCGGGAGAGGGACAAATGTTGGGTTCGAAGACGAAACTTGCCGCCATGGCGTCATTCGGAGCGGTGATTGCCGTGCCCCTGCATGCGGAAACCGCGCAAGTCACGTCGCCGGACGGAAAGATTGTCATTTCGATTTCAGACGACGGGGGAAATGCGACGTACTCGGTGAGCTACGATGGCGAACTGGCGATGGAGCCCGCGCGACTAGGCTTGCTGTTCGCCGATCATCACGGCTTCGAGAGCGACCTCGAGATCGCCGGCTACACCAGCAACTCGGTGGATGCGACGTGGGAGCAACCATGGGGCGAGCGCCGCGTCGTTCGCGACAACCACAACGAAATCGCGGTGACCTTTGCGGCGACTGAAGGCCCAGAGCGCAGCATGACCGTACGGTTCCGCGCGTTCGATACCGGCGTAGGCTTCCGCTATGAATTGCCCGAGCAGGAGGCCCTGCAAGGCGATGTCCGCATCACCGACGAGCTGACCCAGTTCAGGATCGGCTATGACTCCGACGCGTGGTGGACGCCAAGCCGCCAGTTCAACCGCTACGAATACATCTATCGAAAAGGCAAAGCCGGGGTCGTTGACGATGCGCACACTCCCGTGACCTTCCGTCAGCCGTCGGGTCTGCACATCTCGATCCATGAGGCAGCGCTTGTCGATTACTCCGGCATGTCGCTACTCGCCCTGAGACCGGGCGATTTCGAAGCGGCGCTGCGCCCAGGCTCGGATGGGATCAAGGTTCACACGAAGGCCCCATTCAAGTCGCCGTGGCGCACGATCCAGATCGCTCCCGACGCGCCCGGGTTGATCAATTCGGACATCATCCTCAACCTCAATGAACCCAACAAGCTGGGCGATGTCTCGTGGGTCGAACCGGGCAAGTATGTCGGCATCTGGTGGGCGATGCACATCAACGATCGGACCTGGGGCAATGACGGCATCCACGGGGCGAACAATGACGATACTCGCCGCTACATCGATTTCGCCGCCGAGCACGGCTTCAAAGGCGTCCTGGTCGAGGGTTGGAACACCGGCTGGGACGGCGATTGGTTCAACAATGGCGAGCTGTTCAGCTTCACCGAAACCTACCCCGATTTCGATCTGCCCGAACTGAACCGTTATGCGATGTCGAAGGGCGTACGGATCATCGGCCATCACGAAACGAGCGGAAACGTTGCCAATTACGAAGCGCAGATGGGTGACGGGTTCGATCTTTATCGCACTGTCGGGGTGACGCAGGTCAAGACCGGCTATGTCGCCGATGCGGGCGATATCGTCCGCTACGACGAGAACGGCGTGAAGCAATATGAATGGCACGACAGCCAGTTCATGGTCGATCATCATCTCCGCGTTGTCGAGGCGGCCGCCGAGCGCCAGATCTCGATCAACGCACACGAGCCGGTCAAGGATACCGGACTGCGCCGGACCTACCCGAACTGGATGACCCGCGAAGGCGCGCGGGGGATGGAGTTCAACGCCTGGGGCACACCTCCCAATCCTACCGAGCATATATCGATTCTCGCTTATACCCGGATGTTGGCAGGGCCGATGGACTTCACGCCCGGAATCTTCGACCTGCGGCCCAACGAAAAGCCGCCGGTGCGCGAGGATATGAACCGCGGCGACCCGTCGAACCGCCCGCAAACAACTCTGGCAAAGCA
>JASJDE010000148.1 GCA_030065195.1 Erythrobacter sp.
CTTGCACGGAAATTGATCAGCCAGGCGCTCAACAAAGCTTGCATAGAGCGCGTTATCCAACATGTGCCCCGGTTCCTTGACCAAGAGAGCGCAGATCTTACTGCGGGCAAAACAGTCAGGGTCGGTCCGACCGTGCGGCGGGTCACGATGCGCGCGATGTGTTTGACGATCCTTGGCACCACCAACGACGCGATCTTCGAAAATCTCATGCGCCGTTTCGAGGCAGCGACTGGCTATTTCGCCAACCTCGTGAGTTACAACAAGGCATTCTGGCCGCCCGGTCACACGCTATCAGTCGGCACCGAAGTCAAGCGACGCAAGGACGGGATAGATGCAATCATCTTCGACGTTATCGAGTCGCGACGAGCGAAGCTTTCAAAGTCGAGCGACGAAGAGGAAGTAGGGCGCGACTTGCTAAGCCACCTTTTGGATTCCCAATCGGAATACGGATATTCCGATCAGTTCATCCGCGACAATCTGGTTTCCACCTTGGCGGCCGGGTACGATACCACGGGTTCGGCGATAACGTGGCTGCTCTTCTGGCTTGGTAAGGATGGCCATTCGCGTCGGCGCCTGAACGATGCTTACCGCGCGGGTTCGGCCGACTACGATGCCTATGCCGATGCACTGGTGTCCGAATCCCTCAGATACTGCCCTCCACTTGAAATTCTTCCGCGCCGTCCGGCGCAATCGTCCGACGATCCGAGTGCCACACAAACGAGCGAACCGACATTGGTGTGCCCTTGCCCGCACCACGTTCACCACAATGCGGCAATCTACGGCGATCCGGACCAATTCCGCCCAGACAGATTCCTCGGTCGAAAGTTCGCACCCACCGAGTATTTCCCATTCGGGCTGGGTAATCGCTTGTGCCTTGGCATAGTTTTGGCCCCCAAGATCATGAGGGCCACCCTAGAATGGTTCCTGTCGCGACAGCTCTATCTGCAATTCCGCAAGGACAAGTTTCGCCCAATCCGCCGCAATGTGTCGCTGTGGCCTGGATTCAGCACCAAAGCGACCGTCTTGCCAATGCGTGACTAGCCTTGCCGGCCGCCGGTCCCGCCGGATAGGGGAATACGAGAATGGACGACCAATCGGTTGGAATTGTTCAAGCGCCTACGGCCACACGGATCGAATCCTGCGATCTGTGCGTCGTCGGGGCCGGCCTTGCCGGTTTGAACGCGCTTTGGGTGGCCACCGACTATTTGCCGGAAGGGTCGAAGGTTGCCCTAATCGATCGGCACCCGCGCTGCGGGGGAATGTGGACCGAAACCTACGATTTCGTCCGCCTCCATCAGCCTCACCCCTACTTCACTGTCGGCGATATTCCATGGGATTGGAACAAGCCGCCCGAGTATCTGGCGACAAAGCCGGAAATCCTCCGTCACCTGGAGTACTGCCTGAGCGTAATCAGGAAGAAATTCTCGCTTGTAGAATTGTTCGGATACGACGCCGACATCGAAGCGAATTCGGACATCAACCCACGGCAGGGCCTTCGAATACCTTGTTCGGCCCTAGATCCCGATCGCCCCAACCTCACGGTGGAAGCCAGGCGGGTGATAGTAGCCCGCGGGAACGAAGTCCCAATCGCAACGCCGCTGAATCTAACCAGCGCCGCCGTCACTTCGGCTACTCCTGTCGACCTGCAATCTCACCTGCAACGCGATCCTTCTGCGCCGGTCTTCGTGATTGGAAGCGGTAAGACCGGCATGGACACCGCGCATCAGATCATCGTTTCGGATCCAGAGCGTCCGGTCTCCATAGTCGGCGGTCGCGGCACAGTGTTCTTCGATCGCAATTGGGTGGCACCCGCCGGACTGGAACGCTGGTGGAAGGGCAAGCTAACGCTGAAGATATTTGGCGATGTGGCAATGCGGTTCGATGGCACCAACTACGATGAGGCATTCGCCTACTGTCGGGGCAAATACACGATCGGGTTGGATGGGTCCGGAGAACACTGCTTCTTCGGCTACCTGTCCCGGCAGGAGTGCAAGACCGTCGAAGACGGCATGGCCGGCAAGATCGATCAATATCTGGATGATGTCATCGACACCGACGAAGGCCCTGCGCTGGTTTTCCGTTCGGGTGCTATGATGCCGGTGCCGCCCGGTAGCATCATCGTCAATTGTACCGGGTTTCTGCTTCGTGGAGATTCACCGCCCATCGATAGAGTCTCCACCGGCGGGGCGATGTTAACGATTTCCAGCCGTGGATCGCTGCATTTCCTGTCTAGCGTTTCCGCCTATTTCCTGACCCATCTTTTCTTCAGCGAAAGGCGCGTCAATGCTCCTGTTTACGCTATCGATACGGACGCACTGTTCGAGTTGGACAGGCGTGCCTGGTTCATGGCGGCTATCACGCAAGCCTTCATGAACCCATTGGTGTTGCTTAACGCGTTGTCCATGAGGACTTTCGACAGGTGCGGTCTCAACACAGATCGCTTGTTCCCGCTTCCTCGGATCGTCGCGACCCTAGCGGAAGTTCAGCTCAATCGTAGACACTATGTCGAGCATTGCCGTCAGTCTCTCGATCGGATCGCTCAGACGTACGGAGTGCGTTGCGGTGAGATCGACTGGAGTTAGGGCACTCGCAGAAACTGAGAAGCCCCCGCAGCCCAGATTGGCGAACAGTTCGCACCGGGATTGGAAGAAGTCGCAGACGTCAGTTGACCGAAAGGGCTTCGGTTCAATTCCAATCGGCTGCTACTCCGCCTTTTGGAAGGGGCTCGGTACAGGATAGCTTGGACGCCATTCGCCGTCCGTTTCCACGAATTTCTCATAATTTTCAGGCTCGATCTGCCTGCGCTTCGTAAAGACCAAGCCGCCCTGAAAGCCTTTGGCCCGAATGATCAGATGCTGTGCCCAGACCAAGGCCTTCTCAAGAAACGTGTAGGTTGTCTGGTTCCCGACATAGGTCCCCTTGAAGTAATCGGGACAGTCCAACGGTTGCTCAAGCAGCTTGTCCAAGGCCCCGCGATGCAGGGACCGAATGTCCTTTACCCAGGATCCATTGATCGGATTGACAGCGGGATAGGGACTCGGCGTCCCGTGCAAGACGCGCCGGCGGGTGGGGCCGTTTCCATTTGCATACCAAGGCTGGTGAGCCCTGATGAAACCGACAAATCGAGCGTACTCTGCTGGATCGTAGTGACGTTCCCGCAGAATCACCGTTAGTTCGCGCCGTTCTGTTCTGGCATATCGCTTGAATTCCTTGACGAATTTCCGATCCGAGAAATGCCGCATGGCGTCCAGGAAATTGTCGAAGATCAGGAACCCACCGTTGTAGTGCACTGTGCCGTGAATGTAGTTCACCGCGTGCGGCATGCGGCGCGCTTTGCTTTGCGGGATCTCAGGTTCGGTCACGTTCGATCGCCGAACCATGGCCATCAGGAATCTACCGATCCTCTCGACGATCACATCGTCACTCTCCGGCTCCATGTGCCAGTCCGCCCGCCTTTCCGACGCGTAAACGATGTTCCTCGTCCAGACCGTCTCGTCTGTCCCCGGCACGATACCGGTCAACCAAGGGTGGTCATGAGGAAGCAGCCCGGCCTCAATCCGATGCACGAACATGAAATCCAGAACTTCGAACGTTGCCTTTGCCATATGAAGATTGGAATAGACGAAGTTCTTCAATGCCCGCGGCGGATAGCTCACTCGTTCCCACAAAGTAGGCGCTCGAAAAAGAATTTCCTCGGTCAAGTTCCGTCTCCGTCACTGAGCCCAGTTATAGAGTCGCCTCAAAGCATAGGGGGAAACATTCATTAGATATAGCCAGACGATAAGGATACCAAGAAGCTGCAGTTTAACGACTCCATTTGCGACGAACCGACGGGCCGACGTCATCACGGGCTCTTCTATGATGCCCATTCCCCTTTCTCTCGAGAGTCTTCTCAGAAAATCGAAGTCTTCAAGTATCGGGATATCGCGGTATCCACCAAGCTCGAAAAAATCCTGCCGCCGCACGAAGTAGCCTGAGTCGCCATAATGGCAGAAGGGCGAATTGATCCGCGACATCCATGACGAGAACCGAAGCACAGGGTGGTCCAGATCGAATTGGATTCGAAAGCTGCCGCCTGCCACTTTGGGATCCGACAGGGCTTCGGCGATGGCAGCAGTCGCATTCGGTGGAGGAAGCGTATCGGCGTGGAGAAAGAAAAGGACGTCTCCGGTCGATAGCTCCGCACCAAGATTCATTTGCCTCGCACGCCCCGGCCTCGATGACTTCACGATAGCTCCATGATCCGCCGCGATCCTTTCGGTGCCGTCAGAACTGCCGCCGTCTACGACGATGACTTCGATTTCGTCGTCCAACGCCAAAACGTCCACCAATGTCCGTCCGATCTTATCTGCTTCATTGATCGCTGGAATGATGACCGAGATCGTCACATCGTGGCTCGAATGACAGAAGAACGAGCGGTGTCAGGCGTGCAGAGCCCAGTCACCGATTGCCACTCCGATTTCCGATTTGATTCAGCCGTGCCGCCGATGATATTGGCTTCAGACACTGCGGAGCTTGTCCATCGCATGTTGTTCTGCGGCTCCCGCTATCCCAAGAAACGCTTTGCGATCCAGTAAGTGGCGCATCAAACAACCATATCGTTCAGAACAAGGCAACATCATACTATCCCACAACTAGCACGTTCGACGGCCAATTCGAAATCAAGAATAGTATTCGATCACCAAGCGATCGATCAAACATTCTTTGTTATTGGGCTGTACTATGATCCCAAGAATTCCAAAACTGGCAACGGCGGTGACGCGGTGAAGATGGCATTCTTGCCAGTCGAGTTATCGAGGCCAAGCCCTGCCTATGACGGCGAGCGATCTACGCTTCGAAGGACGTGACGAATTTCATGCGTTCACTGAGGGCGCCGGCAGCAGCAAATACCTTTGGGCGTCGCATAAAGATCGCACCCAACCTATCCTGGGCAAACTTCAACGCCTTTTCAATTTCCTGCCTGCCCATGTCGGGTCCGCAGAACAGGTAAGATCGGTATGCGTGATACACCTCGTCTCCCAGTTCGGATCGCGCCTTCTGCAACAGCTTCATTCTCCAACGGATGGCCGGGTGCGTATGGCCCAACGAAGCGACTTCGGCGCCGATCAGGAATTCGTAGCCCTGCCGCAAATCGTACGATGCGCATTCATTGTCGCCTTCCATGATCTGACCAATCGCATCCTCCGCCGAAGCCAGATATCGGGTCGTATCATGCATGACCAGGTAGTCGCAGAACGTGTCCTTATCGAACACATCTTCGAAGATTGGCTTGTCTCCGGCGAGCATCAATCCATTGATTATGTAGTGAATTATTCTGACTTCTTCCTCGTCGAAGATGATGATCTCGTCGGTGAGATTGGGATTGTTGATCGCGTATGCGGTTGCCGAGAACTTGTCGGCGACTTCCTTGAGTCGGCCCCAGTCCCAGTACTCGACATTGATTTCATGCCCGGTTTCGAGCCTGCGAATGGCCCGTTCGCGATCGGATTCGCGCAGTACCAAGTCGCTGTCAGGCCGTCGCTCCCCGGCGACCATCATATCGATATCTGACAGGGGCTTTGCAAACCCGTCAGACACGGACCCGATCAACATGAGAACGTCTTCTTTCGCCAGATTCGGTACTTCTGCGAGTAAATCTGCAACGGTCAATTCAAATTTCGATAGAAGAACGTTCGCCTGGTCTCTTTGCAGCAATGCGCATCTCCCTAATACTTGGTCCGGCTCGAGGATTTGCCTCGAACAATCGTCAGTTTGGAATATGACGTTTCGATTAGGTTGCCAAGCATTGGCATGTTCTTGTTCCGCGAGGTGTATTTCCGAAGTATCGGAATGCCAATATCAAGGCCCAGCATTCAAAGCCTACGAACGCATTCCGGATCTCGCCCCCCTTAAGATCTGCGCGCCGTTGCGATGCTTCGCAGCCAAGAGAGATGGCTGGCGCATAGGGTCTTGAACCGGATCGCTGACACCGAGATCCAGAATTCTGAAAGAACTGACGCGAGATCGGCACCATTATGTTGGTTTGATGGGATGGCGATCAGGTAAATGCGTTCTTTGAATGCGCCACGCCCCCTTCCGGATGGATGACCGCTGATCCTTCGGCATCAGTTCCCGGCAAGGCGAATCCGTGGCGTTTGGTCATTCGTTCGACCAAAGAAAGCGCTTCAAGACTCGCCTCTGCGCCAATCATGAAGTTTTCCCTCACTCCTTCCATGCTTAGGATCACCGTCTCCGACAGACAGCCGAGCGCCATGCCGGTTTGCTCGACTAGCAGATTGTTGTCGCCATATCGCCGTGGATATGGCTGTCTTACCAACCCCGCTTCCATAATTTGAGGACCACACGCGGTGTTGTTAGCGAAATCGAACGGCCGGGCTGCATCAAGGACAATCGCATCGTTTCGAAGAAGCTGCTTCGACAGAAACGGCTTCCCTCTACTGGTGCATGATACCACTGCGCTGGCGGTTCTAAGCGCCGCCTCGTGATCGCCGGTAACGGTAATGACGGCCTTGCCGAGTTCGTTCGACGCGATTTGCGTAAGTACCCGTTCGACACCCTCATCCGGCGCGTTGGTCGGCAAGACCGACTGGATCTTAGCGGCAACGCTTTGTGGAATCGGAGCATCGACCTTCATCATTTCTCGACAGAGCAGGACCAGAAGCTCGCGATAGCTGGCCACGCTTGCCGAGCGCCGGCCGACCAGCACGAGTTCGTCGCTGATCTGGGCCGCTTTCAGCATCACGAGCCTGCCGATCGAGCCCCGCGCGCCAATAATCGCAGTTCGTTCAGCGTGCCCTTCCGTTGCGCTTTCTAGCAGCGAGCATGTCGCTGCGGCGGTCAAGGTATTGCCGGTTGTCAAAGAGAATTCGGGGAATCGCTCGGTCGCGGTCGCTCCGCCTTTGGTGATGATAGAGGTGAACGCCCCCAGGCCGACGGTTTTCACACCGTACGATTTGGCCAAAGCGAAATAGCTTTCGATCAAATCCTCTTTGTCGCGCTTGGAAAGCCGCATCATCCTGTCCGGATAGATCAGACTGGAAAGTATGACTCCCCGTCGCTTCTCTCGTGAACCGGCGATTTCGAATGCAAGCAACGGTGCAGGCGTGGGGTTTATCATGCCGATTGCCGTCACCATCCCCACGATCATTCCAATGTCGTTCTCGCTAAGATTGTCGCGAACGGCCCGCGGCAGGAGTTGGACGATGTCTTCGGCACAGGTGAGGTGAGAAAGGAATGCGAAATCCAGGCTCGCATCGTCGGTTGAGGCTGGAATGATCGGCAGACAACGAGGATCTTTGCTATTGTAAGGCGGAATGACGATCGAACGATCGGGTAACTCGCTTTCCGGCTTGCCGAGGATAGCTGCAAAGATGATGTCGAAGCGACCATTCCTCAGGAGCTCCGAAACGTCAGCGACCGCGGCGAAGAACGCGTCGACCATCTCCGCTGTTGTTGTCAGCGCCGGTTCGAAGCGAATAGCGCAATCCTGTGACAAAAGGGGCAACGCCACCATTTGATGGCGGTTCAAGAAGTACGATGAGATCAAATAAGCCAGCAACTGGGAATGCTTCAGGAAGGTCAGTCCGCAGCAGCCTTCGGTATCGAGCTTGTTGAAGTATATGCCGCGCATAAGGCCCATGCCGGTAACTGTGACATCACCGGCAAGCCGCTTGCCGTGCTCGTCGATCTGGCGGCTGAGCGTGGCGACATTGCGCCGAATGAGAGAATCTCCTGCCAATCGGTCGACCGCATCGAGAGCAACCGCGCATGCGATCCCTCCGCCAGCGAAAGTCGAACTGTGTTTGCGATCGAACTGGTTGGAACGCACCCGGCTGCGATAGAGTACCGCACTTATCGGCATAAGCCCGGCACCAAGACCCTTTCCCAAAAGGGCGACATCGATTTCGAGATCGAGAATGTCCGAGACCAGCAAATCGCCGCATCGAAACATGCCGCATTGCACTTCATCTGCAATTACGACGACATTCGCCTTGCGACAAAGAGCGATCGCTTCCGACAGAAAGCTGAAATCGACGACCTTCATTCCGCCTTCGCCAATAACCGGCTCGAAGACGAATGCCGCAATATCGCCGACCTCTACGATCGTCCTGAGCCGTTCAATGTCGCCAGGTACGACGGTTTCACAGTCGTCGCGACAAGTTATCAGCGGGTTCGAAAAACGGTCCGACCCGGATACCGACAAGGCGAGCTGGGTTTTGCCATGAAAACCGTTCTTCAGGCTGATCACGCGCCGCCGTCCGGTGGTTAATCGTGCGAGCTTGAGCGAAGCCTCCACTGCCTCGGCACCGCTGTTGGCAAAGAGGCAAAACTCCATGTTCCGGGTCAGCGACACAAGGCGTCTTGCCAAATCGTCGCGCGCGTCCAGAGTGAAAGGTTGGACCAGGTTTGGTCGACTTCGGGAGAGATAGCCGGCCAAAGCCTCTTTGCTGGCTTCGTCGTTATGGCCGAAGATGTTCGCGCCATATTGCGCCGACGCATCGTAGAATCGATTGCCATTCTTGTCGTATAGAAAGTCGCCATCGGCCCTAATGAACGAGAGGCCCATTCCAGCCGCCTGTAGTAGATCTCGACGATAGCGATGAAC
>JASJDE010000149.1 GCA_030065195.1 Erythrobacter sp.
ACTGCGCGCAATGCGTTGTGAACCGAATGCAGATTGCCCGCGCCGTAATCGACCAAGGCGGTGATCTGCGCCATTAGCCGCCCAGTTGCCCCTTGGTGCTGGGGATCGCCCCGCCTTTCCTAGGATCACGCTCGACCGCGATGCGCATGGCGCGCGCGAAGCCCTTGTACAGGCTCTCGCAGATATGGTGGTTGTTGGTGCCGTAAAGCAGCTCGCAATGGAGCGTCAGCCCCGCCGTTTGCGCGACCGAGTGGAACCAGTGCTCGATCAGCTCGGTGTCCCATTCGCCGAGCTTTTCCTGAGTGAAGCCCGCTTTCCAGACAAGATAGGGCCGCCCCGAAATGTCGAGCGAAACCCGACTCAGCGTCTCGTCCATCGGCGAATAGGCGCTGCCGTAGCGACCGATCCCCGCCTTGTCTCCAAGCGCGTCGCTGAGGGCCTGGCCCAGCGCAATCGCCGAATCCTCGGTCGTATGGTGCTGGTCGACATGCAAATCCCCGCGCACCTTCATGCTTACATCGATCAACGAGTGCTTCGAAAATTGTTCGACCATATGATCGAGGAAGCCGATCCCGGTCGAAACGTCATAGGTTCCCGTGCCGTCGAGATTGACGCGGATGGCGATCTCGGTCTCGGCAGTTTTTCGCTCGATTGTGCCAATTCTGGGGGTGTCGGACATGCCTCGCGCTATAGGCGCGTCAGCCGCCAAGGCAAGCTGTCACTCCATTGCTAACATCGGTGTCAATTCCAGTCCGCCAAAAAGGAATGACAGTTCGCGTCGGAAAGACTTGACCAGCGCCGCGCGCCTCGCCACGATTCATCGCGTCATGAGCGAAGACACCCCCGATAGTCTGATCCCGTATGACGAGATCGTTCAGGAAGCGCTGCGCGCCGTGGTTGGGCGCGTGCTCGGGGAAATCGAGCAGGGCGGCAGCGAATTGCCCGGCAATCACCACTTCTACATCACTTTCAAGACCGGCGCGCAGGGTGTGTCGATTCCACCGCACCTGCGCGAGCGTTTCCCCGACGAGATGACGATCGTCCTCCAGAACAAATTCTGGGACCTCGAAGTGCGCGAAGACGGCTTTTCGGTGGGACTTTCGTTCAACCAGATCCCAGCCAAGCTTTCGGTCCCGTTCGCCGCGATCACCGCCTTCGTCGATCCGGCCGTGGATTTCGGCCTGCAATTCCAGGCGTCGGTGGCCGAAATGGCGCCCGAAGAGCACGAAGACGCAGAAAACGATTCGGTCGATCAGGCGGATCCGGACGGAGATGGCTCACGCAGCGATGACGGATCGAATGTCGTCACCGTCGATTTCGGTCGCAAGAAATAGTCGCGCTCGATCTTCCGACGCGCGATGACCGATCCCGAAATTCCCGAAACTTCCGGCGAGAGACCCGACAAGGGCCTGCCGCTGCCCAGCCCCGATCCCGCGACCAATCTGCTGATTGCAGACATCGTCTTGCGCGGCGCCGGCCGCGTCCTGCGCGAAACGCTGGAAAAACGGATGCTGGTCGCCAACTACGATCCGGACAAGGCGCGCGAACTCGTCGATGGACGCACGGTGCTTACCAGCCTTGCGGTCTACGGCGCTAGCAAATTGGCCGCGCGCTCGACGCCGGGGCTGGCACTGGTGGCTGGCGGACTGGCGCTCAAGGCGCTTTACGATCGCGGCAAGAGCATCCAGCTCTTGCGGCGAGAGCAGGAAACTCCGGATGACTGATCGCAGGATTGCGCGGCGCCCTTGATTTTCCCGGTGCCTTTGCGGCAACGGGGCATATGGGCGACCAAACGAAATCTCTCGACAAGCTGCACCGGCGTGGGCTGCTGTTCATCCTCTCTTCGCCCTCGGGCGCGGGCAAGACGACTCTCTCACGCATGCTCCTCGCGAGCGATCCCGACATAAAGCTGTCGGTCTCCGCCACCACTCGCGCCGCCCGACCTGGGGAGGTCGACGGCGAGCACTATCACTTTGTCAGTGATGCCGAGTTCGATCGGATGATCGAAGAGGACGAGTTCTACGAATGGGCCGAGGTCTTTGGATATCGCTACGGCACCCCCAAAGGCGCGATCAGAGCCGGGCTGAAGGAAGGCCAAGACTACCTGTTCGATATCGACTGGCAGGGTACCCAGCAGCTGTACCAGAAAGACCAGCAGGATGTCGTCAGCGTCTTCATCCTGCCGCCCAGCCTGCCCGAATTGCGTCGCCGCCTGGAAGCCCGGGCCCAGGACAGCGAAGAGGTGATCGACAACCGGATGGAACGCGCCCGCGCCGAAATCAGCCACTGGGCGGAATACGATTACGTGGTGATCAACGACGATGTCGACGAGTGTTTCGAGCGGGTGTGCGAAGTGCTCGACGCGGAAAGGATGCGCAGGACGCGCCAGACCGGGCTGATCCCGTTCGTGCGGGAGCTGATGGGCTAGCCCGCTTGGCATTCCAAAGGGGCTGCGCGCTTTGCAGTCCGAATATTGATCGTTTGCGGCGAATTCGCCAAGATGCGCTCCTAAAGGGGGCGAATAGCGCTGCAAGCGACACAGTATGGCGGATTCGGAAAAAGCTAGAATTGGGCGGGCAAACGGCGGCCTGATCCCGGGAATATTGCTCGGCTTCTTTTTCGCCATCACCGCAGCGATTGCCGGACCCTATCTATTCGAATGGCTGACGCCGATCATTATCGTCGTCCTGTTGCTGGTGTCGATCGGTCTCGTATTCCTTGCGATCTGGTTGGTGCGCAATTCGGACGCTCTCGTCGCGCGATTTCTCGGCCGACCGCTCAGCAAGACCAGCGCGATGGCCGACGAATTGGCGGTCGCAGCCGAAAAACTGGCCGCCGGCGAGCAGCGGGAATCCTCGTTCCACTTTGCGCGCGCGGCCGATGCCTTCATCCATTTCGTCGTCGAACTGCAAGCGCGTAAGTGGTCGTTTGCACTCGTGATGTCGGCGCTGGCGGTCCTGGCGGGGTCGCTCAGCACCCTGATCCTGTCGCAGCAGAACGCGATCCTCAAGCAGCATAGCGAGCTGCTGGCGTCCCAGCGCAACCTCAGCCTCGCCCAAGAGGCGCAGCGCTATCTACCGCTCTATCCGGAATTGCTGGATGTGATCAAAGAGATAAGGAGGGAGAGCGACGAGTTTGTTCCATTTGAGGGGGACAAGGGTCATTTCTCGCGTCCGCTCAAGCAATTGTCCCCCGAGCTTTCAGAAAGGATCATCGCGCTTTCTCACACCTTCCGTCCCTATTGGCAATTCAACTCGGATCAGGGTTTGGAAACGCAACACGAGGGCGAGTTATTCGATCCGGGTGATTCCTTAGAGATGGTCCGATTAAGTCCGGAGAGGGGCATGCTGCTTCGGGCGATCCTCGACAACAGGATGTATCTGGATGAGCCGTCCCGTGCTGACTTCTCCTATGCAGACATGCGCCGGACAAATGTGGTTGGTACAACAAACACGGGGGAGTTTCTCAATCGTAGCGGGCTCGTCGGAGGCAATTGCTCTTACCTCAAAGACTCGATTTTTCTGGATCCGACTTTCTCTGCCAAGGGCGCAGAAAATTACGGTCAGGATGAGATTCAAGAAGGTCTGGAATTTCTTGCGGGCAACGAAGAATTGATCCGCGAAGTTAACCCGGCCATCCTGCTTCTAAATCTCGAAGAGTACCGGATTGAACATGCAGACTTTTCCGGTTCATTCATTTCAGCGGTCATCCTTCCAGAAACTCGTGGGACATTGAAATTCAATGCTGCACGCCTCGTCAATGTCCGCATGATCGGAAACCAGATCAATATCTCCGGAGCCATTGCCGATGCTGTCGGCGTTGACTCGACATCACGAGGGCCGGTCACACTGACCGCCAAGGGGACCTTGTTCCTCGATCGGCTCTGCCTCGGAAATGACGAACCCGAGGCGATTGAGTATGTCGATGGCGCACACTGGCGAAAAATCAATAATATCAGTAACGTACTCGAACGTACACGCACCATATATGATTTCGGAAATTCCGATTTTTCGGGTGCACTGTTTCCTCAGTCATTGGTGGAGGACGGACACTTTGGTGATCTTGGAGTGAACGATAGAGCCGCATTTGGATACAGATTTCAGAGTCTTGCCGGATGCTACGTCCCAAGCAAGACCGGAGAATACCCCGACGGGTTCTTGGCGGACGGCGTCAAAGGTGATCGGTGCCGACATTCATCGGAGATGGATGAGAATGCACCAGGCGAGCCACGGTAATCCTCACGTCGTAGCGCGCTTCTCCAGCTCCTCCAGCAACTCTTTCAACTGCTCTTCGATGATCGCGCCGCTATCGCCGCCGCCATAGTTCAGCGCGCCGCTGGAAAAGGTCGTCCCGAAGGTCTCGGCGAGCGTGTGCGTCTGCAACACGCCGCTGGCGAAATCGCGGGTGGTGAGACTGTCGAGCGGATGGATGAAGGCGCCCCAGACAAGGCCCTGGCCAACGGCGTAGCGCGCGTCCAATGCCGTATCGAAATTGGCCTGCATCAGCCGCATCAGTGCCTCTTCGGGCAACGCATCGACCGGCGCGATCGGGGTAATCACGCGCATGCGACCGGCATTGGTGTCGGTCACCGCCAGCATCATCCGCTCATCGATGGTGAACTGCCAATTGTTGCCAGTGCGCTCGGCATCGCCATCCAGCGCACCGATGACTTCATCCATCGCATCGAGCGCCGCCTGCATCTCTGGCGCAGTTTCGGTGGTCTCCGGCTGAGTTTCCTCGAGATCGGAGAAATCGTCCGAGACGGGAGGAGGCGCTGCACGCAGTTCGTCCTGCGCGACGACCGCAAGCGGAGCGATCGTTGCCAATCCCGCAGCCAGAGCGATCAAGGTCAGGCGGCGCGGCGGGGTACGTAGCATCAAGCGACTCCTCGAAATGGTTGGATCATCGAGACAATTCGGATGCTAGCCTCGCAAGGTTACAGCGTCGATGGCGCAATTCAGTCCCAATCTCTCGATTTTCCTACAGGTCGCGCAATCGCTAGGGCGGGAGACGGCTCTTTCACATCGTCGACACACAAGCGTGCCGCCCCCAAGGCGCGTTCGAGTTGGAAGAGTGTCAGCTTCGGTTTGAAGCGAACTTCCTTCTGGATTTCAGATAATTGTTCTGGAAAGGACCGGTCGACAGAGTGTCAATTGTGTCAACTTCGACTGCGGTCTTGGCACACTAATGCAGGGTGAATTCACCATCGACATTGCGGAATTCGCGCGCCCCGATGCTACGTTCATGGGCGATGCGGACAGAGTGGATCGCGGCTTCGATCTCGCGCCGCCAGTGATCGAGGAATTTGAACAGGACGGGATAGTCGGGCGCTTCGTCGTAGTCCTGCCACACGAATTGCTGAATCAGGGACGGATAGTCGGGCAGATAATAGAATATCTCGGCCGTCAGCAGGCCGTAACCCTTGAGCTGAAATCTGAAATCCCGATCCGCCATAAGCGCCTCGTCCTTTCCATGGCACATGAAACCACGAAAAAGCTGTCAAAACGCTTAAATCCGGCCAAGTAGTTCAACCGGCTGATTTTGCGAGGTAAACTGGCGCATTTCCGCCTAATGCGCCAGCGTTGGGCTGTCGTTCAGCCTCCCGCAGGATCGTTGAACAGGTTGGGCAGCGATGCGTTCACCACCCCGCCATCGACCGTGACGGTGTCGCCGATTACATAGTCGCCTGCGCGGCTGCACAGGTAGATTGCGGCAGCCGCCATATCTTCCTTGGTGCCGATCCGCTTGGCCGGGATCATCGCTGCAGAAGCGTCGGGCGCGTTCTTGGCCGCCTTGTTCATCTCGCTAGCGAAGGCGCCGGGCGCGATCGAGGTGACGATGATGTTGTCGTGAATCAGCCGCGCGGCCATGCGCCGGGTCAGTTGGATCACGCCCGCCTTCGAGGCCTGATAGGCGTAGGTTTCCCACGGGTTGATCCGTTGCCCGTCGATCGAGGAGACGTGGATCACCTTGGCCGGGTGGTCGCCCCTGCCCGCCGCGACCAGCAGGTCGTGCAGCTTCTGGGTCAGGAAGAACGGCGTCTTGACGTTGAGGTCCATCGTCCGGTGCCAGCCCGCCTCGCTGAATTCGAGATAGGGCTGTCCCCACGCCGCGCCGGCATTGTTGATGAGGATATCGAGCTTCTCCTCGCGTTTCGCCATTTCGTCGGCGAGCGACTGGATGCCGTCCATCTGGCTGAGGTCCGCGGGAATGCCGATGACCCTGTCCTCACCGAATTCGGCGATGGTCTCCTGCATCTGCTCGACCTTGCGGGCCGAGATGTAGACGCGGGCACAACCGGCCGCGAGCAAGCCTTCGACGAACATCTTGCCGATGCCGCGCGATCCCCCTGTGACGAGAGCGATGCGTCCTTCGAGGCTGAAAAGTGATTGAAGGTCCATGATCAGTACCCGCTCATTTCAGCAACACGATTGGCGTGGAAATAGGCATCGCCCAGGAACTCCTGCAGCGCCCGGTCGCGTTTCATGTAGAGGCCGATATCGTATTCGTCGGTCATGCCGATGCCGCCATGCATCTGCACGCCTTCCTTGACGGCGAGACCGGCCGCCTTGGCGACCTTGGCCTTGGCGACGGAGCTCATCAGTTCGGCGGCTTCGCTGCCGCCATCGAGCAGCTGCTGAGTCTTGATCGTCACCGCCCGGGCGATTTCGACTTCGGAATATAGGTGGCTGGCGCGGTGCTGAAGCGCCTGGAACTCGCCGATGAGCTTGCCGAATTGCTTGCGCTGCTTCAGGTAGTCGATGGTCATATCCATCGCCCCGCGTGCAACCCCGACGCCCTCGGCGGCGGCTCCGATCCGACCGGCGGTGAGCACGGCGTTGAGGATCGCCCGCCCGCCATCGACCTCGCCGATCACTGCGTCGCCATCGAGCTCGACGCCGTCGAATTTTGTGTGCGTCGCGACCGAACTGTCGACCAGCCGCACCGCGTCGTGGCTCATATTTGCAGCATCCTTGGGGACTGCAAAGAGCGTAATGCCATCATCGTCGTCGTCGGCTCCGTTGGTGCGTGCAGCGACCACGATCATGTCGGCGCTCGCACCGTGGATGACGAAGCTCTTCGATCCCGTCAGCTTGAAACCGTTGCCGGATTTCTCGGCCTTCGTTGTAATCCGGCTTGGGCGGTGTTTCGCGGTTTCATCGATCGCCACTGCGAACACGCTTTCGCCTTCGATCAGGCCCGGAAGGTAGCGCCCTTTCATATCGTCGCTGCCATGCTTCAGCGCCGTCGCGGCGAGCACCGAAGAGGTCAGGAACGGTGAAGGCGTGAGATTCCGGCCAATCTCCTCAAGCACGATCCCGGCTTCGACATGCCCCATGCCCAGACCGCCATCATCCTCGCCTACCAGCATGCCGGTGAAGCCCATTTCCGCCATCTGCTTCCACAACTCGTGGCCGAAACCGTCCTTGCAGTCGCGGTCGCGCCAATGGCGCAGCTGCTTGGCGATACTGCCTTCCTCGGCCATGAAGCTGGTCGCGGTATCCGCCAGCATCGCCTGATCTTCGTTGTGATAAAGGGGCATTGGGGTTCCTCTCCCGGAATTTCTAATCGTCATCCCGGAAATGATCCGGGATCCCGCTTTGTTGTCCCGCTGCGAGAAGAAGCGGGGCCCCGGACCAAGTCCGGGGCGACGTAGATGAAGTGTTTACGATCCCGGCAAGTCGAGAATACGCTTCGAGATCACGTTGAGCATGACCTCGCTGGTGCCGCCTTCGATCGAATTCGCCTTGGTACGGAGCCAGTTGCGCGACGGCTTGCCGCCATCGGTGTCGTCGCTTTCCCATTCGAGGCTGCGCGAACCGCCAGTGGCCATCATCAGCTCGTGACGGCGCTTGTTGAGCTCGGTGCCAACATATTTCATCATGTTGGGCTGCGCCGGGTGAGCCTTGCCGACCTTGATCTCGTCGAGGAACTTTTCACCCATGGCAGAATAAGCGAGTGCATCGACATCGAACATGGCAAGCTCCGCGCGCAACACAGGGTCAAGCTCGTCGCCGGTCTTGGACGCGTGGCGCTTCATCGCCGCACCGATGGCCGAGGTGCGATCGCCGCCGCCCGCGCCCGAGATCATCTCGCGTTCGTGGCCAAGCAGGTATTTGGCAACGTCCCAGCCGCGATTGACCTCGCCCACATAGGCGGGGATGCCCTCGCCGTAGCTCTTGGGCACTTTCACGTCTTCCATGAAGGTCTCGCAGAAGGGGGAATTGCCGCTGATCAGCTTGATCGGCTTGGTCGACGCGCCTTCGCTCTCCATGTCGAACAGCATAAAGGTAATGCCCTGATACTTGTTCGTCTTGTCGGTGCGGACAAGGCAAAAGATCCAGTCGCACTGATCGGCGTAGGAGGTCCAGACCTTCTGGCCGGTGATCACGAAGTCGTCGCCGTCGCGCACCGCCTTCGTCTGGAGCGACGCGAGGTCCGAGCCGGCGCCCGGCTCCGAGTAACCCTGGCACCAGCGGATCTCGCCGCGGCAGATCTTCGGC
>JASJDE010000150.1 GCA_030065195.1 Erythrobacter sp.
TGTCCTTCCCGGATTGATTGACCTCCACACGCACTTGTCGGGAGATCCCTCAGGCGAGTTCTGGCGCGCGGCCACTACCCCGCCCGAATACTTCACGCTGATTGCAGCGAAGAACGCTCGGATCACGGCGCTGGCAGGCTTCACCACTGTGCGCGATCTCGGATCGCGGACCGATCAGGTGACGCAGATGCTGCGCCGCGCAACGGCTGAAGGCATCGTGCCGGGTCCGCGAGTGGTCACGAGCGCGCGCACGATCAGCATCGTCGGCGGTCATGGCGATACCAACGGATTCCACAAGCATGTCAACGATGTGTTGGCTTCGGGCTTCACTTGCACCGGACCAATCGAGTGCTCGGAAAAGGTCCGGGAAGCTTCGAAATACGGTGCCGACCTGATCAAGATCACCGCAACCGGCGGTGTCTTGAGCCAGCAGGGCAGGGGGCTGGAGGAGCACTTTACCGCGGAGGAGATGAAGGCGATTGTCGACACCGCGAGACTGCTCGGTCTCAAGGTCGCAGCCCATGCGCACGGTGCGCGAGGGATCGAAGTAGCAGCGCGCGCCGGCGTGCATACGATCGAGCATGGGACCTACATCGACGACGCGGCGGCGCGGGCGATGAATGAGAGCGGCACGACATTGGTGCCCACATTGATGGCGTTCGAGGGCATCAAGCGTAACCTCGGCAAGGACTTCTACACTCCGGTCGTCGAAGAAAAGATCCGCGCAGTCGCCGAGATTGCGGGCACGATTATCCAGCGAGCGCGAGCGAGCAATGTGAAGATCGCCTTCGGCACCGATGCCGGTGTGTTCCCACATGGAGAAAACGCAGGCGAATTCGCCTTGATGGTCGCGGGCGGCATGTCGAACCGCGAGGCGCTGGCCAGCGCTACTACAGTGGCTGCCGAATTGATCGGGCTGGAGAACCAGATCGGCAAGCTCGCACCCGGCTTCTCGGCCGACATCATCGCGGTCGACGGCAATCCGTTGGCTGACGTCACTGTTCTCGAAGACGTTAATTTCGTCATGGTCCGCGGGCGCGTGATCGAGTGAACTTGCTGGCGATTGTCGGGGCAGCCGCACTCGCTGCATCGGACCCCGGTGTATGCCAGCGCGAATTGGTGGTGCTGGGAGCGGGACAGGATGCGGGCGCTCCCCAGATTGGCAATGCAGACGATACGGGACCGCGTCTGCTGCCGAGCTCGCTGGCACTGATCGACCGCGAGAATGGCCAGCGCTTCCTGTTCGATGCTACCCCGGCGATCACCGAGCAGCTGGCCACACTGGACAAGCTTGAACCGCCGCGTGATCGAAGTGGTGTGAAGAATGCTCTTGGTCTCGACGGTATCTTCCTCTCCCATGCGCATATCGGACACTATCTCGGGCTTGCTTGGCTTGGACGCGAGGCTGCAGGGGCTAAGGGAGTGCCGATCTTCGCAATGCCTCGCATGGCCGAATTCCTGCGCAACAACGGACCATGGAGCCAGCTTGTCGAGCTCGGGAATATCGAGATCAACGAGCTCAGCAATCAGCGCTTTACCGTTGTCTCGGATGAACTGGGCTTCCTGCCCGCTATCGTGCCGCATCGCGACGAGTACTCCGAAACCGTCGCCTTTCTGATCATGACGCCCGACAAGCGCGCAATCTATCTGCCCGACGTCGATGATTGGGACGGGATGGAGAAGCAAACCGACAATTCGATTGAGGATCTGGTTACCGGCTCGGACTTTGTCTTTGTCGATGCGACCTTCTGGGACGACAACGAGTTGCAGGGTCGGGACATGTCCGAGATTCCGCATCCGCGGGTGACGGCGACCATGGACCGGCTGCAGCATTTGCCTGCGAACGAGCGCGCCAAGGTTCACTTCATCCACTACAATCATACCAACCCGATCCGCGATCCGGCCAGCGCAGAGAGTCGCGAGGTTGAAGAGCGCGGCTTCAACGTTGCGCGGCGCGGGGATCGAGTGTGCCTGTCTGAATAGGGCAGGGCCGCAAGCGGTCTGCCGCTTGCGGCCCTGCGGCTTTCAAAAGGCTGGGTTCAAACGTTCATCCAGCCTCCATCGGCGACGTAGTCGGCAGCGGTCACGAAGCTGGCCTCGTCCGATCCGAGGAACACCGCCACTTCGGCTATTTCGACTGGCTTTCCGGCGCGGCCCAGAGGTGCCCCGCGCCCCGCCAGCGCTTCGAAGTCGTTGTAGAGTTCTTCGGGAGCGTTGGAGTTCTTGAAGAAAGCGGTTGGCACGATTCCGGGGCTGAGCGTGTTGACCCTGATGCCGCGCCCACCAAGCTCCGCCGCCATAGTGCGGGCAAAGGATCGCACAGCCGCCTTGCTGGCGAAATACAGCGTACCCCCGGGGGCACCCTTGGCGTGAACGGCGGAGGCTGTGAGGATCACGGAACTCGCATCGGAAAGGACCGCCAGAAACGCCTGCACGGTGAAGAATGCGCCCTTGACGTTCAGGTCGAACTGGCGCGCGTAGAGCTCTTCGTCGACCTGGTCGATCGGAGCGAACATCCCGTTGCCGGCATTGGCGAACAGAATGTCAACTTCGCCGAATTGTGCTTTGGCGAATTCGGCAAGCGCGGCGAGATCGGCGATAGACGTCGAATCCGCGACGAAGCCAAGCGTACCGGTGCCGAGTTCGGCTAGGGCTTTGTCGATTCCCTCCTGCTTGCGACCCGTGATGATCACTTGGGCGCCTTCTTCGAGATAACGCTTGGCCGTGGCGAGGCCGAGGCCGGTGGTTCCTCCGGTGATGACGGCTTTCTTACCTGCGAGACGATCGGAATTGGTGCTGTTGGACATGGTAGGGAATCCTGTTTCTTGACTGATCGGTAAAGAAGAGCTAGGAGTACTTTATCGATCAGTCAACGATTAATTTGAACGAAAGGTCAAGAATATGCGCGCTGCCTCCTTTGATCGCGCGGAAGTGATTGGAAAGATTACCGATACTTTCTGGGAGAACGGCTTTGAAGCGACCTCAATCCAGGTTCTGGAAGCTGCTACGGGTCTCAAGCGCCAAAGCCTGTACAACGCGTTTGGCAACAAGGACGCGATGTTCGAACTCGCGCTGGATCACTACGATTCGATCGTTTCGCAGCGTTTGCTGGCGACGCTCGAACAGGACGATCCCGGCATCGCCCTGCGCGACTTCTTTACAGCGCAGGCGGCAATTTTGCTCGACGCTGACAAGCCCTCGGGATGCCTCGTCGCGGGTGGTCAGCAGGAGCTCGCCAATCGCGATGCCGTGCTAGGCAGACGGATGGGTGGGCTGATCGACCAACAGCACGACGGTCTGGTCGCTGCCTTCGAGCGCTGGCAGGCGGCAGGTCGGCTTGCAAAGGAAGCCGACCCATCGACCTTGGCCGCCATCGTTATGACGCAGGTGCGAGGGCAAGCTGTGCTGGGCCGTTCGGGGCGCGGGGTGGAACTGGTCCGCCGCGCCTCGCACGAAGTGCCGAAGCTGTTCGAGCGCTATTTCGCCTAGCTCGCCGATCGCCCGAAGGGGGCTCCCGGTCAGAAGCCGAACAAGACTGTCGCCCGCGTCCCGATATCCCCGTCCGCGGTGTTGCCGCTGAACCCGGCCGATAAGTAGACGTCCGGCGCGACCTCTCCGGTAAGGTTGCCCGCAATCGCCTGCTCTCCGCGGTAGTTCGCAACCGACACCGACAGTGAGACCTTTTGACCCGGCGCTATTGCCGGACCGCCCATCGCCATCGCCGCCGCGATCCCGCCGCGGGTCCTTTCATCGAGATCCTCGAGCTGGAACTCGAGCCCGCTCACCCTGCCATCGAGCGCAAGAACGCTGCTTTCAAGCTGGCCGAACTGCGCCTCCGTGACCTGCGACAGCGCGTTCATCGATACACGCACATTCTCGACCGAAGCAGCCGTGGCGACCTGCTGGCGACCAAGCACTCCATTTTGATCCACGGTGACGACATCGATCGGCCCGGTCGGATCTTGTGCGGCGGTGCTTGCACCGATGTCGCCGATCCGCACCGAGCTTCCGGTGCCGCCAAGCGTGACCTGGTTGGCGGCGGTGGAAGTCGCGTCCTTGCCGACCGCCGTCGAATTGGTGAAGTCGGCAGTCGCGCCATTGCCGATTGCCGTGGCTCCGCTCGCCCGAGCCAGCGCCGCTCGTCCAATTGCGGTGGCGTTCTCACCGGTGGCCTGCGATGCGCTGCCGACCGCGGTCGATTGAAGAGCGGGCGCAAAGCTTGCATATCCAATCGCTGTCGAAAAGTTCGATCGCGCCTGCGAAAACGCACCGAACGCCAGCACTCCGATACCTTCCGCTGCAGCGCCCGCCCCGACCGCGGTCGACTGCAACCCGATCGCACTTGAACCGGCCCCCAGTGCCGTGGAGTTCAATCCGGTGGCGAGAGCGTCCGAGCCGACTGCGGTGGTCTGTGTGCCGAGCGAAAGTGCACCGTCGTTGTCGGAATCATCTCCGTCCCCGCCAATGGCGATGGACGACGCCGAAGTGGAAACCGCTTCGACTCCGAGCGCAATGGATCCCCGGCCGTTCGCTTCCGAAGACCTTCCGATGGCAATAGCGTCAAATGTCGTTGCGCCAGCCCCGTTGCCGAGGGCAACCGCCCCTATCGTAGCTGCATTGGCGCCGGCACCGACCGCGGTTCCTTGCAGCGGTGCGTTCGCGCTACTGCCCACGGCAACCGAGAGATGTCCGGCTTCCGTTCTGGGGCCGACCGCAACCCCGGCCCTCATTGCCTCTGAATCCTGCCCGATCGCAATCGTACCCGACTCATTGGCAAAGAACGAACTGCTCGAGGCATTGCTGCCGATGGCGATGCCGCCTGCATTGTCGGTTGCACTGTTGGTGCCTATCGAAATCGCATCGACCGCCTCGTCCGGGTTCGTCCCCTGCGATACGGAGGCATTCGATCCGATCGTGATCGTGCGGGCGCTGTCCGAGTTGGAAGCATTGCCGACAGCAACCGCTTCCTGGCCTGTCACTGAGGCGTCCTGCCCGATAACGACGACGCGCGCATTCTCCGCTGCGGCGTTCAATCCGAGCGCCAAGGAGCCCGGACCGGTGGCGGAGGCGCTGTCTCCAACACTGACCGTTCCCATGCTCGATGCTTCCGCATCCACCCCGATCGCGACGCTGTTGCCGTTTATGGCTTCGGCTCTGTTCCCCAAGGCCGTTCCGTTGGAGTCCGAGTTTGCATCGACACCTAAGGACGTCGAGCCTGTGCCCGCTTCAGCGGCATGACCAATGGCGGTCGCAGCCACACCATTGGCGAACGCGTCCGAGCCTAGCGCGGTCGCGTTTTCCTGCTCTGCCCGAGCCCCATCGGAATTGGCATCGTCGGCATCGCCGCCAATCGCAACGCTGCCATTCCCTAAGGCAAAGGTTGAAGCTCCGAGTGCGACCGAAGAAATTCCCCCGGCGGTGGAGTCCGAACCAATGGCAGTGGCCCGCCCTGCATTGGCCAGAGCTCCATCCCCATTCGCATCGTCGGTGTCTCCACCGATCGCGATGCTTCCCAGCCCATCGGCCTTGGCGCTTAGGCCTGCCGCGACACTGCTGCCTCCTATTGCCATCGTCGCGTTGCCCAAGGCGGTTCCGTTCGAGTCGCTGTTGGCTCCGATCCCGAGCGATGTCGAACCCGAACCGGCGACCGAACCGCTGCCAATCGCCGTAGCCGATTCCCCCGAAGCTAGTGCATCGGAGCCGATCGCGGTGGAGTCTTTCTCCTGTGCCCGCGCTCCTTCGGTGCCCGCATCGGTCGAATCTCCGCCGATGGCGATGCTCCCCGGTCCGGCAGCGTTGGTGGCAGCGCCGATCGCAATGGCCTCCCCACCCGTGGCGACCGCAGCGGCTCCAGTCGAATTGACGACGACGTATGGATTGGACCCGGCCACGACTCCGCTGATGGCGGCGTTGAGCTGGCGAAGAGTGACCGCATCATGGTCGCCGCTTGCGTCCGCGACGTTGGTGATCCGGCGTCTGTTTGAGGGACTGCCTACCGAAACCGTGTTGTTTGCATCGGTGACGGAGCCTCGGCCTAAGGCGACGGAGTCGCTGAAGTTCGCGATGGCATCTGCCCCGATTGCAATGGCTGCAGTTCCGCCCGCATAGGCTCCGTCCGAGTCCGGATCGTTGTCGTCTCCACCGATCGCAATCGAAGCCGCAGCGGCCGCCGTGGTCACGGGACCGATCGCAATTCCCGAAACATTCGTGGCTTGGGCGAACGCTCCGAAAGCAGTCGAGTCGGCTCGCGTTGCACGCGCTCCCTGGCCCACTGCGGTCGATCTCAGAGTGAGCGCGACGGCATCCGATCCGACCGCAACCGAACCCTCGCCATTGGCCTGAGCCCCAACCGAGTCTCCGTCCGATCCATCGTTGCCGATTGCGACAGCGAAGTCCGAAGCGTCGGACTCAACCCCAATCGCAATGCTTCCGGTGCTTCGAGCCAAGGCCTGTTCACCGATCGCGATACTGTTCTGCCCCGATGCGAAGGAGGTGGCCCCTATCGCAGTCGCGTTTGGCTGGCTCGCCGTAGCATTGGCTCCTAAGGCCGTCGCGTCTTCGACATTCGCATTTGAGAATGCGCCAACTGCCGTTCCATTGAGCGCAGTAGCATCAGCCTCCGCCCCAATGGCGGTGGTGCGTTCGGCTGTCGCCCTGCTTGATAACCCGACTGCCACCGAGTTTTGACCAGTCGATGAAGCTCCCACCCCGCACGCTAGCGCCGAGTCTTCGTCGTTAGAATTCGCATTGCCATCGTCGTCGACCGCTGCGTCGATGATCCCGTCATCGTCGCGGTCCAGAAAACAATCATCCGCCCGTGCCTGCTCGGTTGGCATTGCCAGCGAAGCCGCCACGCCCAAAGTGAGCGCGGTTGTCAGCAACAGTGATTTCTTCATTCCATTTCCCCTTCAGCATCATTGAAGGGGCAGCCGTGTTTCGACCCGACTTATTGACCTTGCTGCTTACGTTACTTGATTGACCGCCCCCGAATTGACTCAACGTCCTCCCACTATTGCACAATAGCAAGAATTCGCATCCCCCTGTTCGTGATCTTTGTCACGGGCCGGGCGCGAAACGGGATTGGTGTAGCGGGTCGGAAAGTGCTGGCGCCTCGCAGCAAGCGAGACACCAGCACTCGATGCGTTAAAACTCGCCGGCGATGCCGATCCGTCCAGCGGTGGAATTGCCGCCTGCATAGCTAACGCCTGCGGTCACCGCGAAGTCGCCTTCGAGCCGGTGCATCAGGCCCAATGAGAAGCCGACCTCGCCGCGATAGATCGCGGTGTTGGCGGCGTAGCTGGTGCGACCGGCTTCGCTTGGGAAGTGCGGGTGCGCCTGCGCCGCGATCGAAGCGATCCCGCGCTGGGCATCGCGATCGATCGTGTTGGCAAGATCGAACACTCCTGCGACCTGGCCTTCGAGCGATGTGACCCGGCCCGACAGCGCGTCGAACTGGGCGTCGGAGACTTGCGACAGCGCGTTCAGCGACACCCGGACATTCTCGACCGATGCGGCAGAGGCGACCGAAGTGGTCCCCAGCACGCCGTTGCCGTCGACCGTTACAGCGTCGACCGGACCGGACTGCGCGGCGGTGCTGGCGGCAATATCGCCGATCCGGACCGAACTCCCGGCGCCACCCAGAGTGACCTGATTGTCCGCGTTGGTGGTCGCGTCCTTGCCGACTGCAGTCGAGTTGGTGAAGTCGGCGGTCGCGCCATTGCCGATCGCCGTAGCTCCATTCGCTCGCGCAAGGGCGGCACGACCGATGGCCGTGGCGTTCTCACCCGTCGCCTGCGAAGCGCTGCCGATGGCGGTCGACTGCAATGCAGGCGCAAAGCTGGCATAGCCGAGCGAGGTCGAGAAGTTGCCTTGGGCCTGGCTGAATGCGCCGAAAGCCAGCGCGCCGACTGCGGTAGCGCCGGCTCCCGCGCCTACCGCGGTCGATTGCACTCCGACGGCGAGCGTGCCCGAGCCCAGCGCCGTCGTGTTGAGACCGGCGGCGAAGGAATCCGAACCCAGCGCAACCGTCTGCGTCCCGAGCGATTGCGCGCCATCCGGATCGCCATCGTCACCGTCGCCGCCAATCGCGATCGAACTGGCACCGGTTGCGTCGCTGCGGCTGCCAAAGGCGAGGCTGTTGAGACCGGATGCGACGGAGAACGATCCGAGGCTCACGGCACTTCCCGCGGAAGCGCTCGCGGATCGACCCAGAGCGATAGCGTCGCCCACCGAGGCATTGGCCTGTCGGCCCAGCGAAACAGAACCGATCCCTGTCGCTTGCGCATCCGTGCCCACGGCGACGGCGGCAGCCGCAGTGGCATCGCTGTTCTGGCCGATCGCAAGGGCTTCGCTTTGGCTGGCAATCGCCAGCCGTCCGAAAGCCGTGGCGAAGGCCAGAACAGCGATGCCACTGCGGCTGCCGCCGTCGCCGTGGGCACGGATGCGCAAGCGACAGGGATCGGTTCTGTTTCGCTGGGCCGACAGGCCAATGCCTC
>JASJDE010000151.1 GCA_030065195.1 Erythrobacter sp.
CATATTCTACGATCATCTCGAGTGCGACGACGATCCGAGTTGGGATCGAAATTTCGCCTTCACGCAGGATGTCGGCGGCGTCGAACTCGCTCTCCATCCGCTTGCGCACAAGCTTGGGGTAGATGTCGAGGAACGCCTTGCCGACATCCTGCGTGAAGGCGAAATTTCGATCCCAACTCGGATCGTCGTCGCACTCGAGATGATCGTAGAATATGCCCCCGACCCCGCGATGCACTTCGCGGTGGGGGATGTAGAAATACTCGTCCGCCCACTTCTTGTAGCGATCGTAGTAGGTCGGGTTATGCGCCGAACAGGCCGCGCGCATGCTTGCATGGAATTCCGACGTGTCGTCCTCGTAGGGGATTGGCGGGTTCAGGTCCGCGCCGCCGCCGAACCATGCCTTCCCGGTCGTGAGGAAACGCGTGTTCATATGCACGGCTGGGACATGCGGGTTGGCCATGTGGGCGACAAGGCTGATGCCGGTCGCGGTGAAGCCCGGGTTTTCAGGATCGGCGCCGTTGACCGACCCGGCGAATTCCTTGGGGAAGTTGCCGCGCACGGTCGAGCAATTCACGCCGACCTTCTCGAACACTTTGCCTTTCATCAGGCCCTGCACCCCGCCGCCGGGATCCTCATTGCCTTCCTCCTCACGGGTCCAGGGCGTGTATTCAAACGTCGCGTCGGATCCCGCCTCGCGCTCGATTGCCTCGAAGGCGGCGCAAATCTGATCGCGCAGGCTTTCGAACCAGCCGCGCGCTTTGTGAGTGTAAGGTTCCCAATCCATGATCGAACCCTTGCCAAAGCCGTTCGCGCGCGGCAAGTGAAAGCCATGGTTCCCGTTTCGTTCGCACCCTTGGAATTCGCTGGCGAAGAGCTGGTCCTGCTCAGGAACAACGCGCTCTACTGGCCGCAGGAGCAAGCCCTGCTGGTTGCAGACCTCCACCTGGAAAAAGGTAGCTGGTACGCCACTCACGGCCAGATGCTTCCTCCCTATGACAGCCGCGAAACGCTTGAGCGACTGGCGGACGCGGTGAAAACGACGGGCGCCCGACGGGTCATCACGCTGGGCGACAACTTCCACGACGACGCCGGTACGCATCGACTCGATCCCTTTGCGGCTGGCATGCTCGAATCGCTGACCCGAGCGCTCGACTGGGTGTGGATCACCGGGAACCATGATGAGCAAATGCATCGTGCATTCGGCGCTGCCTCGGTCGACGAATTGGAAATCGGCGGGATCGTACTACGCCACGAAGCGAAACGGGGTGAGACACGCGCCGAGCTGTCCGGACACTATCACCCCAAGATGCGTATACGTGTGCGCGATCGCCATATTGCGAGACCGTGCGGTGTCGTGAGCCGTGCAAGCGGTCGCGGCGACCGCATGATTGCCCCGGCATTCGGCGCCTATACCGGAGGCATGGATGCGGCCGCTCCGGAGATTCTGGAAGCGCTCCAGCCCGCGCAGCAAATCGACGCGATTCTCCCGGCCAAGGGCAAATTGGTCACATTCCCCCTTTATCGAAACGCCGCCTGAGACTCTTCTGGCCAACCAAGGCCTTAATCCCTACATAGCGCGCGACAAGACTCAGGCTGTAACAGGAGATCAAACATAGCCCGTCCACCTCGGCGTTCGATGGCCCCGCCCGTTAAAAGCGGCCCTCGCTACGATCAGTTTATTCAAGTCCCCAAGGTCCGCGTTATCGACGACGAAGGCGAAAACCTTGGCGTGATGTTCACCAACGAAGCGGTCGAGCAGGCCAACGACAAGGGCCTGAACCTCGTCGAAGTCTCGCCCAATGCCGATCCGCCGGTGTGCAAGTTCCTCGATGTCGGCAAGTACCGCTATGAAGCCCAGAAGAAGGCGAATGCGGCGCGCAAGACGCAGAAGACGCAGGACATCAAGGAAGTGAAGATGCGTCCCAACATCGACACGCACGATTACGACGTGAAGATGCGGAACGTGAACAAGTTCATCGAAAACGGCGACAAGGTGAAAGTCACCCTGCGATTTCGCGGGCGCGAAATGGCGCACCAGCATCTCGGCATGGACCTGCTCAAGCGCGTGCAGACCGACGTCGAGGAGATCGCCAAGGTCGAGGCATTCCCGCGGCTTGAAGGCCGCCAAATGCTGATGGTGCTGGCACCGAAGTAGGAACGGCGGCTCAGGATGATTCAAGGGCGGGCAGCCTCATGCAGGCCCGCCCCTCTTGTGCCCCCGTTTCATCCGACTCCGACGAACGTCAGGTGTGTTCGATGAATAACACACTGAAACCGATTGGCGGCCCCACGCGTATCTCATTCTGATCTATACAATCGCACAAGGGTTGGAGCCGAAAGTGCCCCTTCTTCGGACCATCCACCCCGATCGATTGCCCCCGTATCCACGGCCTCGCAAGATTGGCCGGGACGATCAGGAAGGACCCCGACGATGACCACATTAATCAGGCTTTCTCGCGTTCACAATCTCTCCTTCGTTCTTGGCGCAAGCGCGCTTGCGTTCGCCGCTCCGGCGGTCGCTCAGTCGACGGATGCGAGCTTCGACACTTTCGTCCCCAGCGCGGACCCCAACACCGATCGGATTGACTATTCGATCTGGGACGAAGCGATGAAAAACCTCGTGGTCTCAATGGGTCCGTCCCTGCGCCAAGGAGCAGGCCGGCCGGATCCGGGCTTTGGCACGCGGCGCCAATATGGACATGTCTCGCGCTATCGTCTCGAGGGCACGCGGCTGATGTTCTCGTTCCTCAACACCGAGGTGAAGGAAAGCTTCACCGAGTATCGCAAGGACCTCGAAGCGACGGCCGACAAGATCGATATCCAGGCGCTTTCGCGCAACGAGCAGCTGGCCTATTGGATAAACCTGCACAATGTCGCGCTGATCGAACAGATCGCCAATGCCTGGCCGGTGCGTCAGCCGCGAGAGATCGAGATTGGCGGCGTTCCGCTGCACGACGCGAAGTTCATCACGGTCGAAGGGATCGCCATGAGCCCGCGCGACATCCGCGAGAAGATCGTCTACAAGCATTGGCGGAACCCAAAGGTTATCTACGGCTTCTGGCAAGGCGATATTGGCGGTCCGTCGATCCAGCGCGAAGCGTTCAACGCCGACAATGTCTCGCGCCTGCTCGATCGCGGAGCGCGCGACTTCGTGAACTCGCTGCGAGGAACTGAAAAGGCCGGCAGCAAGCTCCAGGTGTCGAAGATCTACGAGGAAGCAGCCCCGTACTTCTTCCCCGATTTCGAAGCCGACCTGCGCGCCCATCTCGCCGACTTTGCCGACGAGGAAGTGCAGGGGATATTGAGCGAAACCAACCGCATCGAAGCCAGCATCACCGAATACGACATTGCCGATCTGGCCGGCGGCGTGCGGGAACCGACATACCAGAACATCACTTCGGACGGCGTTTCGACGCGCTTCAGGATCCCGCAGAGCATGGCTCGGCTGCTGGCCGCGCGCGAACAGAAGTTCCAGAAGATCATTCGCGAAGGCCGCACCGGTACGGTCACATTCAGCAACATCAGATTGCCAGGCGAAGGCGAGGACGACGGCGAAGTCAAATAGACCGCGCCGATCATTCCCCTGCCAGAGAGGCCGTCGGAGACATATCCGGCGGCCTTTTCCTTGCCCCCATTCAGCGAAACTTATGATTCGCTTCGACAATCTTCGGGATTGCTAGCCCGAAGGGTTGGTAGAGATGCCGCATGCATCTGCGAAGGCACCGGGTGGGATTGCCGCGTTCGGTTCGCTTACGCTCGTTGCAGCTCCTGCGTCTGCTCAACCTGATCCTCCGGATTTCCAACTTCGTCGTCTCGATGGAACCGCCGGCGGCGCAAGAGCCAATGCCTTCTTCGCGAACGGTTGGCTTGGCCCTGGAGTGGCCGACCTGCTGCGCCAGCTCCGGAAGAAGTTCGACTATATCGAACGCCGGGGCCTGCGGACCGGCACCGTCACATTCAGCAACATAGTTCTGCCGGGCGATCCTCCGAACAAAGGCGATGCCGACTAGGTATTCGAAACTGACCGGTCGTTGTCGGCAGTTCATCTTTGGTTAGTCTTCAACAGGATACGCCATCTCATGGAGGGGATCAGGTCCTGTCATAGTGGGAGACACGCGATGAAACCTCGTTCGATACTTGCCGCCCTTGCGCTCGGAAGTCTGGCCGCGCCTCTCGCCGCCGAAAGTGCATCAACATCGTTCCAGCCACGCGGCGCCTCTGCCACCGGCGATGCATTCGCACAGTTTGCGCCCGCAAGCGACCGTCGCGAACATCGGATCGATTACCAGCATTGGGACGAGGCGCTGGCGTGGTTCGTCGTGCCGATGGGTCCCTCGATCCGCGAAACGCCCGGTCGCGTCGAACCCGAACTCGGCACGCGGCGGATCTACGGGCATGAGTCACGCTATCGACTCGAAGGCAACCGGGTCGCGTTCTCGTACCTGACGCCCGGAATTCGCGAAGCGCTGACCCAATACCGCCAAGACCTGGAGAGGGTCGGATCAGAGCTCGATCTGACCGCCATCCCCCGCAACGAACAACTCGCCTTCTGGCTGAACTTGCACAACGTTGCGGTTATCGAAGCGCTGGCTGGCGAGTATCCCCTGTCGGAACCGTCAGAGCGCGAATTCGGCTCCAATGCCGCTCCGCTCGACGACGCCAAGCTGGTGACGATCAAGGGAGTGGAACTGTCTCCGCGCGACATTCGTGAGCGGATTGTCTATCCCAACTGGCAGGATCCGAAAGTCATCTACGGTTTCTGGCGCGGCGTGATCGGCGGACCGTCGATCCAGCGGCTGGCCTACACCGGAAGCAATGTCGACGCGCTTCTGTCCCTCGCCGGGGAGGAATTCGTCAATTCGTTGCGCGGCGTCGAGCATTATGGCGGCGCCCTGCGCGTCAGCCGAATATACGAGGAAGCCGCCCCTCACTATTTCGGCGATTTCGAAACGCTTCGCGGGCACTTGCAGCAATTTGCCGCCGAGGACGTTCAGAAGCTCCTGAACAAGTCGGCCCGTACCGGATACAACAGCTTCGACGGCGACCTTGCCGACTTGGCTCGGGGCGAGCGCGACCCGGCACTCAATTTCCGCTTTTCGCAGCAAGACCCTGCAGTCGGCGCCGGCGGCTTGGCCTCCGGCCCCAATGGCTTGCCTGCACCGCCGATCCGGTCTCGTCCCAATATCGCAATCCAACGCCTCATCGCCGAACGACAGGCCAAGATCGGAAAGGCGATCAAGCGTGGCATTCGCACCGGCATGGTGATCTATGGCGATGGCGATTATTCGGAGGGCGAAGCACCCAAAGAGGTCGAGTAAGGTCAGGGAGCCGGGTGGATCATGGTCCAGAATCTGGGACCTCCGTCCGGCACCTCCCATTCTTCGGTGATTTCGAAGCCTAAGCGCGTGTAGATCGCGACGTTGCTCTCCGACGCGGTTTCGATCAGCACGCCGCAGCCGCGTTCGGCCGCAAAGGCGACCCCGGCCCGGACCACCGCCCCGCCCCAGCCCTTACCCTGCGCGTCGGGAGCGACGCCGACATAGCGCAGGTACCAGTGCGGCTGCGGCCTTGGGTGACGGGCGTACATGGCTTCGGCGACTTTCAGGCCGCGTGGCAAGGCGCTCCTAAAAATCGAGAGCATGCGCACCTGATCGCGGAAACTGTGAAACCAGCCGTCGCTAACGGTGCCGGGTGGATACCACAGCGAGGCAGCTTCTCCAGAATCGGACGCCAGGATCATACCGTGCCGCTGCGACTGCACGGCCGCTATGGGGAAAAACCGGGAAAGGACTCTTCGGCGCACCGGCAAGTCGGGCAATGTCCAGACGAATGCGGGGTCCTCTTCGAACGCTGCAGCCAGCGTTGCGGCGATCCGGGCATTTGGCTTCGTCCGGCCGATCGGGCGATCGAGACTCATACGCGTAGCATCACCGCATCGGGTTGAACCATCGCGAACACGAGCGACAGCGCGATGGCTCCCAGGAAATGCGTCATCGGCAGAGCCTGCCGTCACGCGCCGGTAAGCGCAAGCAGGACGGTTGCTCCGGCGTTGGAAACAAAGGCCATGCCCGCGACGCCAGGAGGAACTGTGCCGAGCGAAGCCGGTCGCAATCTCGGCTCCGTCGCGTGCGCAATTATGCAGTGGGCGGACGCCAATCTGGCGCAAGTGCCTTCCCACCTGGACCTCGTCGATCAAGAAACCGGCCAAATCCTCCACATCGCGTTGGTTGACGAAAATGGCCGGGTGACCGATTGGAATCAAGCGGTCCCGGTCATCCGGGCCGACAGGATAGCCAAGGCAAAAGGGGACGACCGCTTTGACAGCTCGCCGGATCGGACTGGCACTGGGTCCGCTTGCCTTCGCCATCACGGCGTTCACCGCTCCCCCATCGGGAATGGAAGGCGCGGCATGGCTCGTTGCCGGCCTCGTCGTATGGATGGCGACATGGTGGATGACGGAGGCGGTACCGCTCACCGCGACTGCACTGCTCCCTTTCCTCGTCTTGCCACTTGGTGGAGTGATGACGGCCCCGGAAACCGCAGGGGCCTATTATGCGCCGATCCTGTTCCTGCTGCTTGGCGGCGCGTTCATCGCCCTCGCGATCGAGCGCACCGGCCTGCACCGCCGGCTGAGCCTTGCGATCCTCAAGACAATCGGAACCAGCGGCGGGCAGACGCGCCTGCTGCTCGCCTTCATGGTGTCGGCCGCGTTGCTGTCGATGGTGATCTCGAACACCTCGACCACGCTTATCATGATGCCGATGGCACTCGCGGTCCTGGCCGGAGGCGGACTGGCTGACGACCAGCAAGAAGGCCTCGCCGGGGCGCTCCCCATGGGCATTGCCTTCGCAGCCACGATTGGCGGCCTTGGCACCATCGTCGGTTCGCCCACCAACGGGATCGCTGTCCAATTGCTGGACAACATGATTGGGCTCGAGATCAGCTTTGCGCGCTGGATGGCGTTCGGCTTGCCGATCGTCATCATAGGAATTCCGCTCGCAGCGTTCATCATTTCACGCGTGCAGAAAGTTGCGGCGCATACCTTCGACCTCAACGCCGCGCGCGATTCCATCGACGACCAGCGTCCGTGGTCGAGTGCCGAAAGGCGCCTTGTCCCGATCATCGCCATCACCTTCCTGCTGTGGATGTCGCGGCAATGGGTCGCGCCTTACATGCCCGAGCGCAGCTGGACCGACGGCACCATAGCCGTAATCGCCAGCCTCGCGCTGTTCCTGCTGCCCGATGGCACCGGACGCCCATTGTTGATCTGGAAAGAAGCCGACCGCGCGCCCTGGGGCGTGATCATGATGTTCGGCGGGGGGCTGGCACTTGCTGCAGGCATGCAGGAAAGCGGCCTGGCCGCGTGGCTCGGCAACGCGTTGTTGCCCCTCGAAGCAGTACCTTTGATCCTGATGGCGCTCGCCATCGTCGCGATGGTGGTGCTGGTGACCGAATTCGCCAGCAACGTCGCGACCGCCAGCGCGATCATACCTGTGGTTGCCAGCCTGGCTGCGGCGCTCGGGCTTGGCGAGAGTGCGATCCTGATCGCGATGCCCGCCGCGCTGGCGGCGAGTTGGGGCTTCATCCTCCCGGCTGGTACCGGCCCGAACGCCATCGCCTGGTCGACCGGGCGATTGAGGATCGAGCGGCTGGTCGGCGCCGGGCTGCTGCTCGATCTCATCGGGATATTGCTGATCGTGGGAATCGTGTGGGGGATCGCGTCGTTCTAGTTGCACCTGTAACCATCGCGCGATAGTCATCGCCACATTGCAAGGCAACGGGTGGAGAGGCGCTCCTGCGGAGGTTAGGAGCGGGTGCCCCCGGCGCCGCGATCGGCTCCTGCCTTCCTGGGAGCGTATGCATAGGAAGGTACTCGGCACATGACCGACGCTATCGACGCGACCGACACCCCCACGCCTCGCCGCAAGCCCAAGGATCCCGTCACGACGATCAATGGTCGGCCGATGAAACCGAGCACCCTGATGATGGGTTACGGCTTCGACCCGACGCTGTCCGAAGGGTCGCTCAAGGCGCCGATCTTCCTCACCTCGACTTTCGCGTTCGAGAATGCAGCGGCGGGCAAGCGCCATTTCGAAGGCATCACCGGCCAGCGTCCGGGAGGCGCCGAAGGCCTCGTCTATTCGCGCTTCAATGCCCCCAACCAGGAGATCCTCGAAGACCGCCTCGCCATCTGGGACGGGGCGGAAGAGGCTCTGAGCTTTTCCAGCGGCATGACCGCCATCGCGATCCTGATGCTAGCCGCGTGCAAGGCGGGAGACGTTATCGTGCACTCCGGCCCGCTCTATGCGGCGAGCGAGGGCTTCGTCGCCAAGACGATGAGCAAATACGGCGTCACCTATGTCGACTTCCCCGCCGGGGCGACTCCGGACGAGCTCGATGCGGTGATGGCGAAAGCCAAGGTGCAGGCCGAGGCCCAAGGCGGCGAAGTGCCGCTGATCTATCTCGAAAGCCCCGGCAACCCGAC